>CALESS010000517.1 GCA_937907495.1 uncultured Anaerolineaceae bacterium | reverse complement strand
TCAATCCGGAGCATCCGTCCCGTGCCCCTACGGATCTATCCAGGGCGTCCGTCCCATGACCCATCTGCGAGATGGGCACGGGAGGGTAACCTAAACGTCAATCCGGAGCATCCGTCCCGTGCCCCTACGGATCTATCCAGGGCGTCCGTCCCCTGACCGTATGAATCTGTACGGATCGGGGTAGGGGCACGGGAGGTTAACCTAAACGTCAATCCGGAGCGTCCGTCCCGTGCCCCTACGGATCTGTCCAGGGCGTCCGTCCCGTGCCCCTACGTTAGGCTGTGCCCGAACTATTTAAACAAAAAAGCGCCCGGCATATCACCGGGCGCTTCGGCTCTGGTCTCTATTGTTCCATCCCCACCGGGGGGGCGGTCTGAGGGGCGTTATCGGCCTTGCGCAGGATGATTTGTCCATCCTCGTCCAGGTCAACCACCACCAGGTCACCTTCGGCATACTCCTTGGCCAGGATGGCATCGGAGAGGCGGTCTTCCACCTTCTGTTGAATCACCCGGCGCAGCGGACGGGCGCCCATATCCGGGTCGTAACCTTCGGCAGCCAATTGATCCAGGGCGGCTTCGGTGGCCGTCAACTGGACGTTGGCTTCCTGCAAGCGCACAGCCACCTTATCCAGCTCCAGGTTGACGATCTGGCGGATATCTTCACGCGTCAGGGCATGGAAGACGATCACGCCATCCACCCGGTTGATAAATTCCGGCCGGAAAACCCGCTTGAGTGAATCCAGCAGTTTTTTGCGCATTTCGCTGTAGTTCTGCGTTTCCGCGGCGGCTTCATCCCGCTGCAGGCTGAACCCCAGGCCGGTGCTGCGTTTGATCAAGTCTGCCCCGATGTTGGAGGTCATGACGATGATCGTGTTACGGAAGTCCACCTTGTGGCCGCGTGCATCGGAAAGATGGCCTTCTTCCATGATCTGAAGCAGCATGTTATGCGCTTCGGGGTGGGCTTTTTCGATCTCATCGAAGACGACGATCGAATAAGGACGGCGGCGGATGGCTTCGGTCAGTTGACCGGCCTCCTCGAAGCCGACATAGCCCGGAGGCGCGCCGACCAGCCGGCTGACCGAGTGGCGTTCCATAAATTCCGACATATCCAGTTGGATGAGCGCATCTTCACTGCCAAACAGGAAGCGGGCCAGGGCCTTGGTGAGTTCTGTCTTGCCTACGCCGGTTGGGCCAAGGAAGACGAAGGAGCCGATTGGGCGGCGCGGGTCCTTCAGACCGCTGCGCGCCCGGCGCACTGCCTTGGCGATGGTTTCAATTGCTTCTTCCTGCCCGATGATTTGCTTGCGCAATTCTTCTTCCATGCGCAGCAAGCGCTCGGATTCTTCCTGGGCCATCTGCATGACTGGCACGCCAGTCCACATCGAAACCACCTCGGCGATGTCATCGGCGGTCACAATCGGGGCGTTCGCCCGGTCCCAGCCGGTGCGCAGTTTTTCCACCTGGCGCTCCAATTCGGCCTGCTGGTTCTTCAGCGATTGGGCGTCATCGTGGCGGCTTTCTTCCAGGGCCAGGTTGTGGTTCTGACGAATCTCGCGAATCTGGCGCAGCAGTTCTTTGCTGGTCTTGGCGGCGGGGCTTTTATACATCCGCACCCGGGAGGACGATTCATCAATCAGATCAATCGCCTTGTCCGGTAGAAATCGCTCGGTGACATAGCGGGCGGAAAGCCGGGCTGCTGCCTCCAGCGCCTCATCGGAGATCGTCAGGCGATGGTGTTCTTCGTAGGCACTGCGTACCCCGCGCAGGATTTCGATGGTTTCTTCCACCGTCGGTTCGTTGACGATGATGGGTTGGAAGCGCCGTTCAAGGGCGGCATCACTCTCGATGTGCTTGCGGTATTCCTCAAGGGTAGTGGCGCCAATCACTTGCAGCTCACCCCGCGAGAGGGCCGGTTTGAGGATGTTGGCCGCATCCACTGCCGAGCCAGCCGAACCAGCACCAACCAGCATGTGGACTTCGTCAATGAAGAGGATCGCCCCGGATGCCTTGAGTTCATCAATCACCCGTTTGAGCCGCTCCTCAAACTGACCACGGTACATGGTCCCGGCAACCAACGAGCCGACATCCAGTTGGAGTACCTGTTTGCCGAGCAAGGGGGCGGGCACATCGCCTTCAACGATGCGCTGCGCCAGGCCCTCGACGATGGCAGTTTTGCCTACCCCCGGTTCACCGATCAGGGCGGGGTTGTTCTTGGTGCGCCGTGCCAGGATCTGGATGACGCGCTCAATTTCCATCTGCCGGCCAATGACCGGGTCCAGCTTGCTTTCTTCTGCCAGGGCGGTCAGGTCGGTGGCCAATTGATCCACCAGCGGAGTTTTGGACTTACTATCTTTGCCCTTATCGGCGGATTTTTCCGCCCGGGGGGGTTGCTCGCCACTGGTTGCGCTGGCAGCCGAGGTATTATTCTCTTGCAGCACGCGCCGTGTCTGGCGGCGGATTTGCTCCGGGGTGATGCCCAGCTTGCGCAGTACATCCATCCCCAGGCCTTCTTCCTGGCGGATCAGGCCCAGCAGCAGGTGTTCGGTGCCGATGTAGTGATGCCCCATGCGCCGGGCTTCGTCAATGGCGAATTCCAACACTTGTTGCACACCGGCGGAAAGTTCAACTTTCGCCCCCCGCGCCTGTCCGAAACCGCCCAGGCGTTCCACCATTTCCCGTACCCGGTCTACCTCCAGGCCCAGGTCTGCCAGCACCCGGGCGGAGATTCCGCCATCTTCCATCATCAGACCCAGCAACAGGTGTTCTGTGCCAATCTGGGGTTGCTGCAGGCGTTCTGCCTCCTGGTGAGCCAGGGACAGCACCCGCCGCGCCCGTTGGGTAAAGCGTTCCATTCCAGCCAATGCTCTCCTCCTTGTTCTAATCCCTGCCCCCGGTTGGAGCACCCCGGCAGACGGACAGGTCAATTCAATAAGGGATGAACCCTCGAACATTTATCCGATATATTTTGATTCTACCAAACTTCCAGGCAATTATCGAATCATTTGGACGGCTGGATTATACACCCCCAATGTAAGAAGGATGTTAGAAACGGTACAACGAACCCGGGCAGCGGGTGCAGGCAGAGGAGCGGGAGATTCCGGCAATTGCAGAACCGCCCCGCGGCACAATACCCGCCCGTGCCGGGGGCATTTCGGTGGAGTATAATGATAAAAATGGTTTGGATGGGGAAAAGAACTCCCCGGAGGTGATAGATGCCGCTCGATATCGTGGTTGGCGCCCAGTGGGGGGATGAGGGCAAAGGACGGATTGTGGATTTGCTCTCTGCCCGCGCAGACCTGGTGGCGCGCTATAACGGGGGCGATAATGCCGGTCATACCGTCAGCGTGGGTTTGCAAACCTATAAACTGCACTTGGTGC
>CALESS010000516.1 GCA_937907495.1 uncultured Anaerolineaceae bacterium | reverse complement strand
GCAGGAACTTCCCGAAGGCCGATGGGAAGGTGGGTATAATTTTCTATCGTTAGCAATTAATGTTGATTACTGAGATGTTATTTTCTGATTTTCAGATGCAACCTAGCTTGGGAATTACGATTCGTTTTTTCTCTATCCCACCTAAGTTCATTTTCCTTTGCATGTTTAAGAACATTAGCCCAAGCAGCATCTTCATCTCCATTGTAAAATACATTGGCCAAAGCGGTCAACCAATGCTTTAGTTTTAGAGGGAGTTTGCTGCGGTCCGAATCCATGAATTAATTATACCAAAAATGATTGACAACTGTGCTATAATTTGAACAACTGAATACGCGGTGTATTGTTGGTTTCCGCCCAACGCTCAATTCGAGTGTGGGCGGTTTTTCGTTTAAGCCCACCCAACAGGAGAAAATGAAATGGCTGACGAAGCAAAGTCCCAGGCCTTGACGGGCAACGAGAGCGCAGCGCAGGACGCTATAAAAATCCGCTAACTGCTTTCGAAATCTTCATCGTTTCCTCCTAACGAAATAAGCGGTTTGAGTATATGGAATTTTCCCCAAATTTAAGGTTTCCCTTAACCAAAGACCGCTTATTACGTTTATTCAACATAATAAGCGGTCTTTGGTTACCCGGTGGTCGGGGCGAAAGGATTTGAACCTTCGACCTCTTGCACCCCATGCAAGCACGCTAGCCGGACTGCGCCACGCCCCGAACAATTCAAGATTATACCGCAATTTTGATGGTTGACAACCCCAAAACGGTTTGAAGATGTTTTTTCTTTCCTTTTACGGCAGGTGTAAAGGGCGAAGGGTAAAGCCCTGAAAAATTGGCGGAAAAATCCCGGCTCTGGTATACTCTTTTGGCTGTTGATACCAATCCATCCAATTAAGGGTATGAAATGACTGATTACGCCAACCCCATTGCTGTCTCATTGAAGCTGCGGCCCAACCATGTGGCTGCCGTTATCGAATTGCTGGATGGAGGCAACACGGTTCCATTTATCGCCCGCTACCGTAAAGAGATGACCGGCACGATGGACGAAGAGCAAATCCGAGGCGTGCAGGAACAGGTGGAACGGCTGCGCACGCTGGATGAACGGCGGGCTGTCATCCTGGCCTCTATTGAGGAACAGGGGAAACTGACCCCTGAACTGAACGAAAAGATTTCCGCGGCGGTCACGTTAACGGAATTGGAAGACCTGTATCAGCCTTACAAGCCAAAACGCCGCACCCGGGCCAGCATCGCCCGGGAACACGGTTTGCAAGGGTTGGCGGATTTAATCCTGACGTTTGCCCGGCCAAAAGGCAGCGCGGAGCAGGCTGCGGAAGCCTTTCTCACCGCTGAAGTTTTGACGGTGGAAGAAGCCCTGGCGGGGGCACGCGATATTGTGGCGGAAACGATCAGCGATCATGCCGAGACCCGCGGCCAGGTGCGCCTGAAAGCCCTGCAAGGGGGTCTGATCAAAGCAGAGCGCCTGGAAGACGCCAAAGATGAGCGCCTGGTTTTTGACACCTATTACGCCTTCGAATGCCGGGTGGAGCGGTTAAAACCCTACCAGGTACTGGCCTTGAACCGGGGCGAAGCGGAAAAGGTCCTGCGCATCGGCCTGGAAATGGACGAGAATGACTGGCAGGGTGTGATTGTGCAGCTCTTCCATCCTGACAGGCGTTCTGTTTTCTACGAGCATTTCATCCAGGCGATGGTGGATGCCGGGGAACGGTTGCTGCTGCCGGCAATTGAGCGGGATGTGCGGCGCACCCTGACCGAAAAAGCAGAAGCCCATGCCATCCTGGTGTTTGCCAACAACCTGCGGGCTTTGCTCAGCCAGCCGCCGTTAACCGGGCAGGTCGTATTGGGGTTGGACCCGGGGTTCCGCACAGGCTGCAAAGTGGCAGTGGTGGATATGACCGGCAAATTGCTGGCGGTGGATACCATTTATCCGCATGAGCCGCAGAAGCGCCGCAAAGAGGCGCTGGAGAGCTTGCGTCAATTGTGCGTCAACCATGGAGTGACCCTGGTTTCGATTGGCAATGGTACGGCCTCCCGCGAGACCGAACAATTGACGGCGGATTTGATTCAGATCTTGCCGGGGTTGCGATACACCATTACGAACGAGGCCGGGGCGAGCGTCTACTCGGCCAGTCCGTTGGCCCGAGCTGAATTCCCCGAGCTGGATGTCAGCCTGCGGGGGGCGGTTTCCATTGCCCGCCGGGTGCAGGATCCCCTGGCGGAATTGGTGAAGATAGATCCCAAATCCATTGGCGTAGGGTTGTACCAGCATGATGTCAACCAGGCGGAACTGGCTCGCAGCCTGAGCGGGGTGGTGGAAAGCGTGGTCAACCGGGTGGGGGTGGATGTGAACACTGCTTCTCCGGCCCTATTGGAACACGTGGCGGGCATCGGGCCGAAATTGGCGGAAAAGATTGTTGCGCATCGGGATGCCCGGGGTGCTTTCAAGAACCGCAGTGAGTTGAAAGAGGTCAGCGGGTTGGGCCCCAAGGCATTTGAGCAATCGGCGGGTTTCCTGCGCATACGGAACGGAAGTGAGCCTTTGGATGCCAGCGCCATTCATCCAGAGAGCTATCCCACGGCCAGAGAGGTGATGAAGCGGGCGGGCATCCGGCAGGGAGAGGGGCTGGAAACGTGGAAGACAGCCCTGGAGAGCTTACGGAAACAGACCCCCCTGGATGACCTTGCCGCGGAGTTGAAGACGGGCGTGCCGACCCTGATGGACATCTTTGAGCAGTTGATTCGTCCGGGGCGGGATCCGCGGGTGGATATGCCGCCGCCGATCTTGCGCAGCGATGTTCTGAAAATGGAAGACCTGGGTGTGGGCATGATCTTAAAAGGCACGGTGCGTAACGTGGTTGATTTTGGCGCCTTTGTGGATATCGGCGTTAAACAGGATGGTTTATTACATCGCAGTCAGTTCGGTGCCGGGCAGGCATTACAAGTGGGGGATGTGATCGAAGTGGCAATATTGAAGGTGGAGCCAGACCGCGGGCGAATTTCGCTCAAATTGGCCGGATAATATATGACGATTGATTCTGCTGAATTTACGATTGATTTACCCCGCAGCGACCGGCGAAGTCCCATTCGCTGGATCTTTACGCATACTGTACGCCAGTGGCCAATCTGGCTGGCGGCGTTTATCGGCGCGTTTGGCAATGCCGCCCTGGCAGCCGTCACCCCGGTCTTGACCGGACAGGCGGTAACGGCCATCCTGGCCAACCCGCCACAAGTGGAGAAGCTGATGCCGATTGCCCTGACCATTGCCGGCACCCAGATCCTGCGCGGTGGCCTGCAGCTTGCCCGCAACTTTGGCTTTGAGGTGATCGCTCAGCGCATGGAAAAGGGAACACGCAAGGAGCTGTATGCCAGCCTGCTGGGTAAGAGCATGACTTTCCATGCCATGCAGCCGGTGGGCGATACCATGGCGCGGGCAACGAACGATGTGCGGGAAGTGAACCTGATGTTCAGCCCCGGCTTCAACATTGTGGTTGGATCTTTGAACTTCCTGATCATGCCCCTTGTGCTGGCGCCAACGTATCATCCCTCCTTGATCCTGACGCCCCTGATCTTCACCATCATTTATTACTTTGCCCTCAAGGGATATTTGAACAAGCTTTCAGCCATCACCGATTGGGTGCGGGCGGCCTTTGGACATTTGAACTCCCGCCTGGCCGAAGCCCTGGATGGTATCGAGACGGTCAAGGGAGCATCGCAGG
>CALESS010000515.1 GCA_937907495.1 uncultured Anaerolineaceae bacterium | reverse complement strand
AATGGCTGGAAGAAACCTATGGCCCCGGTTCTTTTCAGTTGGTGAAAGCGGATGTGCGCGATGCGGAAGCGTTGAAAAATGCAGCCACGGAAGCGGATGTATTGGTTCACCTGGCTGCCCAGGTGGCTGTGACCACCTCGGTAAGCGAACCGCGGGAGGATTTTGAGATCAACGCCCTGGGGACGTTCAACGCGCTGGAAGCTGCACGAGCCTCGGGCAGGCAACCCGTTTTTCTTTATGCCTCCACCAACAAAGTGTATGGCGAGATGGAAGATGTGGAAGTTTGCGAATATGATACCCGCTATATGTACCGTGACCTGGAGCATGGCTGCCCGGAAACCCAGCCGCTGGATTTCCACTCCCCGTATGGCTGCTCAAAAGGGTCAGGCGACCAATATGTGAGGGATTATGCGCGTATTTATGGGTTGCCCACGGTTGTGCTGCGTCAGAGCTGCATTTATGGCCCCCGGCAGTTCGGGGTGGAAGATCAAGGCTGGGTGGCCTGGTTTGTGATTGCGGCGTTGAAAAAGCATCCCATCACCATCTATGGGAATGGCAAGCAAGTGCGGGATATTCTTTTTGTAGAAGATCTGCTGAATGCTTATGACCTGGCGGTTGAGAAAATTAACCTGGCTGCGGGCCAGGTTTATAACCTGGGTGGAGGGGCGAAGAACACCATTTCCATCTGGGCGGAATTTGCGCCGATCCTGGAACGGGCGATTGGCAGCACGATTCCGACCCGCCAGGGCGATTGGCGCCCCGGAGATCAAAAAGTATTTGTGGCAGATTGCCGGAAAGCAGAGGAAGAATTGGGCTGGAAGCCAGCGGTGGGGGTGGAAGTAGGGGTGGAACGATTGGTTGCCTGGGTGAGGGCAAACCAAGGCTTGTTTGACTGAGAGATGGAATGAAGGTATTAACTGTTCTGACTTACTACCGTCCTCATACCAGCGGGCTGACAATTTACGCCGAACGCTTATCCAAGGCGTTTGTCCGGCGCGGCCACCAGGTGACCGTTCTCACCTCGCAATTTGACCCTTCTTTGCCTCTGGATGAAATTCAGGATGGCGTGCACATCGTGCGCGCCCCGGTACTCACCCGCCTGAGTAAAGGTGTGATCATGCCCACCTTCGGGCTGCTTGCCAGCAAGTTGGTGAGAGAGCATGATGTCATCCACCTGCATTTGCCGCAGTTTGATGCGGCGGGGGTGGCCTTGCGAGGACGGCTGCTCAGAAAACCGACGGTCATCACCTA
>CALESS010000514.1 GCA_937907495.1 uncultured Anaerolineaceae bacterium | reverse complement strand
TTAGCAGGCCGGAGGGGATGCCCTCCGGCCTGCAAGATGGGTGGGTAATGCGCCGGAGGTTACTTTCCGGGCGGGGTCAGGAGTTGATCCACCAGTCCATATTCCACGGATTGCTGGGCGGTGAAATAAATGTCACGTTCGGTATCCCGCTCGATGACTTCCAGGGATTGACCGGTGTTATTGGACATGATCTCGTTCAGCCGAGAGCGCAGGCGCAGGATTTCCTTGGCCTGGATTTCAATATCAGAAGCCTGGCCTTGGGCGCCGCCGAGAGGCTGGTGCATGTGAATGGTGGCGTGGGGCAGGGCGTAGCGCATGCCTTTGGCTCCAGCCGCCAGGAGAACCGTGCCAAATGAGGCGGTCAGGCCGACAGCCACGGTGCTGATCTTATTGGGGATCATCATCATCGTATCATAGATGGCCATGCCGGCGTAAATTTGGCCGCCCGGCGAGTGGATATACATTTGAATTTCGCGCTCCGGGTCTTCGTGGCTCAGGTAAAGCAACTGGGCTACGATCAGGTTGGCGATTTGGTCATCTATGGGCGTGCCCAGGAAAACGATGCGTTCTTTAAGCAACAGTGAATAGATATCATAAGCGCGTTCACCGCGCCCGGATGATTCAATCACCATGGGGATGACGGAGTTAAAGTTGGGAATAGTCATGGGATCCTCCTATAGATCCAATGTGAATATTATGATTCTTCAGCCGGTTTTTCCTCATCGGCAACCGGATCACTGGCAGCGTCCGCTTCGGGTTGGGTTTCGGTTTCAACATCCCCTTCAGATGCCGCTTCCTCCCCTGAAATTGCTTCAACTTCAGCGGGGGGATATTCGCCGGTGGCAATGCCTTTAAGGCGGTCCATAATTTTTTCGTTGATCAGGCGGCTGGCAGTATCCATGGCGATGGCGTTGGTGAAGTCTCGGCGGGAGACACCCTTGGGCATCCGGTTCAATTCGCCGTACTGGCTCATTTGCATCAGGGTTTGGCTGACTTCGTTCATCAGTTCGTCGGTATCCAGCTGGATATCTTCCAGGCGGGCCAGTTCATCGAGAACCAGGGCCCGGGTCAATCGGCGAACGGCAATGGGCGTCACTTCTTCCTCGATGAAGGCTTCGCGGGTTTGTTCCTGCGTTTTCAGGTAGGCTTCCAGGTCCAGATTCTGGTTGGCAAGCTGATCTTCAAAGGAATGAAGAACCTGGTGAATTTCCTGCTCCAACAAGTGCGGGGGATATTTCACGGTGGAAATTTCCATCACTTCGTCTACCAACTCTCGCAGATAGGTTTGCGTGTAAGTGCGGTTCTTGGTGCTGCCCAACTCAGTGCGAATGGACGTTTTAAGGGCTTCCAGGTCTGCAAAGGGGCCGACGGTGGTGGCAAATTCATCGGTAATTTCCGGCAGGGTGAGGGATTTAATCTCCTTGATGGCGAGGGAGAATTCAACCTCATGGCCGCGGAATTCTTCGGCGGGGTCATCTTCCGCAAAAGAATGGCGGATGGTTTTGGTGTCTCCGGAAGAGAGACCAACCAGTTCCAGGCTAAAGCCGGGATAGGGCCATTCCTTCGTGCCATCATCGTAGGTGCTGATGAGGATCTGATCGGTTTCATCAATGATGAGATCCGGATTTTGGCCTTCTGCCGGGTTGATGAGGCGGGCGCTGAAACCAACCCCAACCACGTCACCCATCTGTGCGGGGCGTTCTACAGTTTCTGTGGTGCCATAGGATTGCTGGAGGTTGTTGAGGATGCGTTCGACATCGGCTTCTTCAATTGGTTCGGGAGTGTAGGGCTTGCGGAGGGAGTGGTAGTCCCCCAGGGTAACTTCAGGGGGGAGGGGTACAACAAAGCGGAAGGTCGGAGGGTCGAGGTTGACCACTTCTTCCAATGAGCCCGGGCCGGAAGGTTCAATTTTGGCTTCCTTTAACACTTCGGGATACTGTTCATCAATGAGAATTTCAATTGCTTCTTCCACGACCGAAGATTCACCGACGGTACGCAAGACGAGATCGTAAGGTGCTTTCCCCGGGCGGAAGCCGGGAATGCGAACCTTGCTGGCCAGTTTGCGGGCTGCGCGGTGTTTGAATCGGTCGAGGGTTTCCAGGTCAAATTCGGCGATAATGGTGATCTGATGGTCATCGCGGGGTTCAGTTTCGATTTTCAAGGCAACATCCTTCTTTGATAATAGACTTTGTGGCTGGTGGGGATGAAGGGATTTGAACCCTTACGCCTCTCGGCACGCGCTCCTAAGGCGCGCCTGTCTGCCAATTCCAGCACATCCCCATAACGGTAGGATTATAAGCGAGAGGGATACCTCCGTCAATAATCGGGTATAATTTTCGGCGAAATTAACACAAATATAACGGAGGCAGCGATTGAGCCGGATCATTAACCCGGAAAGTGCAGCAAAAGAGCGAACTCGATTGACCCGCGGGATCGTTTTAGCGTTAAGAGAACTCATGCGCCAGACGGAGCTTTCGGAAGAGATTCGGGACTTAGCATCTTTTATTGGACAGTCCCTGCTTGATTTGTATGCAACCGTGGATTCTTCGGTGGGGGCGTGGGAAAAACGCGGTTACTGGGTGAAAGCGGAGCGCTTTCGCATGGAGTGGGAATGGACGCAGCGGGAGGGGGAGAAAATCATCAAGGCGGTGCTGGCTGAGGATTGGGGAGCGGTAGCCCAGGCTGCGGCCATCAGCGGGCAGAAATTAGGAAAAGTGGCAGTACCCATCCGGCATAAGATCGGCACGCCGTGGGTGGGGGCTTATGAGCGGTTGAAGGACAATGCGCATAGCCAATAAGGGAAATTAATAAAATTACCGGCCGCCAGAAGAAGGCGGCCGGTTTGCTGTGGATAACTATTTCTTCTTCAAGATGATGCGGGCATCCACTACTTTGACACCCTTGCCTTCTTCATAAAGCAGAACGGGGTTGGCGTCCGATTCGCTGATTTCATCTGCCAGGTCAACGATCATGGCGGAATAAGCGTTGATGGTTTCGGCCATCACCTGGCGGTCACGAGGCGCTTCACCCCGTACGCCGGCAAGAATAGGCGCACCACGGATTTCACCCAGCATGCGCAGCGCCTGGCCGGTGCCAACGGGTGCCACCCGGAAGGTCACATCTTTCAGGACTTCCACGAAGATGCCGCCGAGGCCGAACATCATGGTCGGGCCGAAGGTGGGATCGTTAACAGAGCCGAGAATAACCTCGGTACCCCAGGGAGCCATCTCCTGGATGGCGATGCCGTGGACATTGGCATCTGGTTTGTACTTGAGTGCATTTTCCCAAATGGTGCGGAAGGCTTCTCGGACGGCGTTTTCATCTTTAATGTTGACCTTGACGCCCCCGGCATCCGATTTGTGGAGGATTTCCGGGGAGACAATTTTCATCACAATCGGGAAGCCAATTTCTTTTGCGAGTTGAACTGCTTCCTCTTCGGTTTTGGCCAGTTTTGTGATGGTGATGGGTAATCCGTAGAAGGAAAAGACCTGCTTGGCTTCGATTTCTGTCAGTGCACCGCGGCCTTCGGCGCGGGCTTTGGCAATCACTTCCAAAGCGGCGGCGCGGTTGACCAGGGCAGTGGAGGAATCAGATTCGGTGAGGGTGGCTTTGAGACGCGAGAATTCTCGTAACGCCGCCATGGCATTGACTGCCAGATCGGGGGCGGGGTAGGCGGGGATGCCGTGTTCCACGAGCCAGGTCATGGCGGCTTCGGATTTTTCGCCGCCGACAAACGAAACAGTGACAGGCTTGCCCGTGACA
>CALESS010000513.1 GCA_937907495.1 uncultured Anaerolineaceae bacterium | reverse complement strand
CGCCATAAGCCCCGCCATTGCTCTGCAAGATGTTATTGGTGATTTGCAGATGGCGCACATAGGCATTAGCGAAGATGCCGCCGCCCTGGTTGATGGCGTTGGGCTGAATACCGGTGGGCAGACCCCAAATTTCGTTCAAGTTATTCGGGAAGCCCATCTGATCGCCGCCTTCAATGATGAAGCCATCTATGGCTGCTTTGAAGTTGGCGGTGAATTGGTTTTCCTGAGCCAGGATGTAAACCACCTGGCCCTCGTAAATCACCTGGTTGCCATCCCAGCCGGCGCCATCTTGCAGATCGCTGACCAGGGTGCGCCATTGGTTGGCGAGATCCGTATCTCCGCCGAAGCCAAGGCCGCTGATGGTGGAACCGGGCACCATGCTGGGAGTGGGGTCTTCATAGACTCCGCCCGGGCCTACGCCTTGCAGCTTGACCGGTGAGTGGATCACGATGTTCTCGTAATAGATGCCACCCGGGTTCCAGAGTTCGGGCAGACCCGGATAGACGACGACCAGGGCTTGTGCATCCGCAGCGGCTGCTTCAAGGGCATCCTGGATCTTATTGAATTGATTGAGACCCAGGCTTCCGGTCGGAATGTTGCCATCCACCTCGTAAACCTCGGGGTTGTAACCCGCGCCGAGGATGTGGAAGGTGAGGCCGTTGACCATCTTCTGACCGTTATCGGCTTGAACCATCAACTGGTATGGAGCAGCAGCCATTCCTTCCGGGATGGTGACCACAATATGGCGGTCCGTCCAGGAGGTAACGGGCAGAATGGTGGTACCGAGGGAGACCATGCCCGCGCCCTGCGTGGCACCGAAGCCCTGACCTTCAATCGTCAGCAGACGATCGCCGATGGGGGCGGTTTCCGCCAGGTAGGGCTTGGGAGAGATGGCAAAGAGCTGGGGCTGAGTGGGTGCCAGTTTGCAGGTGACTGCGTTGAACTGGGAGCCAGGCCCCTGGATGGTTACACCGATCTGGGTTGGAGCGAGGTCAGCCGGGGTGATCGAGCCGGGGAAGATCTCGAAGGAGGCTGAAATGGTGCGGAAGAGCGGGTTGTAACCACGGTTGGGACGCCCGGGTTGACCGGGGTCGTTACCGACAATCCGGTAGAGATTGGAACATACACCCGTGGGGGTGGGGCAATTATAGGTTCCGGTGGAGGGAAGCAGGACATCTGCCACCCCATTGGGATCGGAGTAGACCGTGCGAACCAGGCGGCCGCTGAAGTCGTAAATACCGATTGGGGAGAGCGGGATGCCGGCCTTTTCACCGAACATCAAATCCTGGGGGTTGGTGGAAAGGGTCAAATCGTCAATGATATAGAGGAACCAGCGGCCAGGGATCGGCACTTCCGTGAAGAAGGTGAAGAGAGGCGCAATGGATTTCCGATCTTGAACGCTGACCAGTTTGACGTCACACAGGGGACGCTGCATTCCTTCGTAGGGACTGCCCCCCGCATCAATAAAGGCGGGGTTGGTGACGGTGACCGTGTGCAAAGCGCCCACACAGGCCGGAGGTGGAACGTTGGGCACGAAGGAATCGCCATTGAAGACGTTGACATCTTCTTCCCGGGTGACGGTGTAGATGGGATCGCCGGAAAGATCGGTCGGGGAGACCACTTCAACCAGGTAATCGCCAACGGGCAGGACAACTTCACTGCCGCCAACATATTCATCATTCACCCAGGCGCCGCCGGTGAACATGGTTCCAAAGCCGTAGTTCCCATCCACCGTGGCGTATTCCGTACCGAATTGCAGACCGGTTTGCGGGCTTTCGATGCATTCCTTGAGAGCACCGTTCGGGGGTAAGAGGAACATCTGGATTTCATTGCCATCTGCATCGCGGGTGGTGCAGGCCGTGGGACGAGCCCAGGTCTCTGTCAGGGTCCAGTTAAGCAGATCGCCTTTGCGGTAAGAGCCATCGGGTTCGATGACAAAGCTGCCATCCGGATTTTTGACCGTGGCATAGAGATTGACCCGCATATTGGGAATGCCGGGGTTGACGCCTTCGACTGCGGCGTATTGGGCATCCAATTCGTTGCGAACCACATCATAGACCACCGAGCCAACGATGCCGCCATTCGTTCCGGGAGCGTAGGGTTTCACCCCCCAATCCAGGCGGCCTGACTGACCGATGATGGGCAGGGCATTGACATCCACACCTGCACCCAGGATGGTGGTTTCAGTGGGTTGGTTGGTGGCCTGGAAGGTGACACCCGTGGTGTAGTACAGATCGGAATAGGCTTCGATGACAGCCCATTGGGTGAGCGGGTACACATTTTCCAGCAAATAGTGGCCGGAGGTGTCAGACACAGCACCCACGGCGCCGCGATCAATGGAAGTGTTTTCGCGGCGTTTGACCACCACGGCAACATCCGAGACGCCCTGCTCGCCCGGGTCCTGACGGCCATTTTCATTGGTATCCAGAAATACGGTGCCAGAGATTTTGGCGAACCAGGGAGTTAGGAAGAGGTTGCCCATATCCGTGATTTGACCATTGGATACAGTGACTTGTTTCCAATCCACAATGTGGAAGAGGTTCTCATCCCACCAGGTGAGGGAATAGTTGCCATCAGGCACATTGTCAATGCGGAAGTAGCCATTTTCATCGGCGGGGGCAACATAGCGAGAGCGGTCACCTTCCTGCAGATCGTTCAGGGCCACATAACCATTGGTGATTGGGCCGGTAATTTTGGCGCCAGAAAGGCCGCCCCAAATGCCGCCCTGGTAGGGTAAACCCCCGACCAGTGGATAGAACATTTCAGCTTCCACCAGGTGGCCTTCCACACCGCCGGTTTCCGGGCCGTTGTATTCATCACGGGCCTGGATAAAGCCGAAAATGGTCCAGGGGAAAGGCTCCGCAGCCTGGAGGAATTCATTGTCCAGACCGGAGTAGCCTTCCTGAACCCAGGTATCCCAGTCCAGGTTGCCTTCGAGGGTGGTGGTTTGTAACCAGCCAAGCTGACCATCCGGGGGAACCACGGAAACCGCATAGCGATTCGGCCCGATGTTGGGGATCAGCAGATCGCCATTGGCATCGGAGAAACAGCCGCCGCTTGGGGGGAAGTTCGGGTCAATGATGGGGGTGCCATCCACGTCATAAACGATGTTGCCATTCCCATCTTTCTCATAGACGGTGCAAAGCGGGTTGCCAAAGACATCCACCGTGATCAGGCCACCCGTATCAGAGATCAACCCACGAAAACCTTCCAGTCCGCCTTCAGCCGGAATATCAGGTTGACCGTTGGTGAGGGCATCATCGAGGAAGACTTTAACGCGGATATTTCCCGCCGGGAGGGGCAGGGGCTGGACTTCGACCGTGACCGGGGCGGTGGTGGGGGCCGGGTTTGCATCATCATACTCCACGACCATCGGAAGGGTGATTTGAACGCCATCCAGTTTGTACCCATCGGCCAGTACGGAGATCAGGTACGTGCCATCCGGTAAAGTCAGGCTGGATGTGAAGTTGAGGTCCACTTCCGAGCCTTGCTCGATGATGGGGGAAAACCCGGGTTGAGAGACAATGGAGGGCCATTGACAACTTTCCGGATAGTTCGGATTAGGATTTCCGAGTGCATCTTCCGGGTAGCAATCGTACATGCGTTCCTGGTAGGGATTACCCGAATTATCCAGGTTGATGATGTACTTATATGAGGATACAGGATCGCCCTTGATAACGCCGGCGCCATCAAAGGCGCGGGGTTCGGTGCGGGCACTGACTACCTGTAAGGTAAAGGTATTGAGGCTGATAACCGCTGGGGCGTTCTGTACAGCCGCCAGGGCCGGGGCTGGAGCAGGCAGAAGCGAAGCCATCATCACCAGCAGCAAAAGAACCCGCAAGAAGAATGCGGGTGAAGGGTGTTGCCGGGCAACGGAATACTGGTTGGACATCTGGTATTACCTCCTTCGGATTTTCGGACACACAGTAAGAGAAGGGGGAAATATTTGGTTGTTTGAACTCGTTGACATTTTTCTGTGTTGAGCATCCCCCCACTAGGGAGAAGCACATTGTTGTTCTGTGACTTATGACAAATAATATCGGGTTCGACG
>CALESS010000512.1 GCA_937907495.1 uncultured Anaerolineaceae bacterium | reverse complement strand
ATTCGGGGAGGGGCGGCTCTGGATGGCAGCGCGCAGGGCTCCAAGCATATCGGATTTAACGGCTTGCTGGGCCAGGCGGATTCCGGAGCATAAGGCGCGGGCATCAGAGCGGCCGTGGCCGATGAACACCAGCCCGTTGACGCCGATGAGCAATGCAGCGCCGATTTCGGCCGGGTCCATTTTTTTCTTGAGTGGTTTGAAGGCCGGCGACATCAGGACAAAACCCAGCTTTCGGATGAACGAGTTGCCGATTCCCTCCCGCAAAATATCAATGATGAAGCGGGAGACCGATTCGCTGGTCTTAATGAAAATATTGCCAGTGAAACCATCGGTGACGACCACATCGGCTTCACCTGCAAAGATTTCTTTCGGTTCCACGTTGCCAATGAAGTTCAGACCGCTGGCAGCCAGCAAGGGGAACGCATCCCGGACGAGCTGGCTGCCCTTGCCCTCCTCCTCACCGTTGGAAAGCAGCCCGATGCGCGGTGAATCAATGCCGAGGATCGTGCGGGCATACACGCTGCCCATCAGGGCGAACTCCGTCAGGAAGTCCGGACGGCAATCGGCGTTGGCGCCGTTGTCAATGAAAATGGCCGAGCCGGTGCGGGTGGGGATGGGGGTGGTGAGGGCCGGGCGGGAGATACCGGGCATCCGCTTGAGGTTGAAAACGGCATTGAAGAAAGCGCCCCCGGTGTTGCCGGCGGTTACGAAGGCGGCAGCCTCTCCGGATTTCACCAGGCGCATGCCGACCGCCATGGAGTTGTTCGGCTTTTTCTGCACGGCTTCCACGGCGTGTTCATCCATCTCGATCATTTCAGCGGCGTGCACCAGGCGGATGGGGAGATTACCCGGCTTGAGGGCAGCCAGTTTGGGTTGGACAATGGAGGTGTCCCCCACCAGGATGATTTCCTCGCCGGTTTCGCGAGCCATTTGCACGGCTGCGTTCACCTCGGGGTCCGGGTATTTATCACTTCCCATTGCATCTAAAACGATGGCCATGTTTACTCTCCTCAATCAGCAATCTTAGGTTTGTCTTGACATACACCCGAAGGCGGTTATAATAACGGGGCTTGCGCTGGTGCTGGAATTGGCAGACAGGCATGGTTGAGGGCCATGTGCCGCGAGGCGTGGGGGTTCAACTCCCCCCCAGCGCACACACGAAACATCCGAAAGGATGTTTTTTGTTTTTAAGGTTAAAGTTCGCGTTCCACAAAATATTCTGCCAGCTCCTGCAGGGCTTGCTTTTCGGGACCTTCTGGAGCCATTTGCAGGGCCTGCAAGCTGTTGATGATGAACTGGCGGGCCTCCTGATGCGCCCGGTGGATGGCTCCGCTGGAGCGCAAGGCGGGGACCAGTTCTTCAATCTGTGGGATGCTGAGGCATTTCCCCGCCAGCAAAGTCTGGCTGAAGGGGTGCTCGGGGTGAACTTCTGTGAAGAAGATGACGGGCAGAGTGACCAACCCCTGGCGTAAGTCGCTGCCTACTGGCTTGCCAATCACTGCCGGGTCAGCCGTGAAATCCAGGATGTCGTCCATGATCTGAAAGGCCATGCCAATATCATGACCAAAGCTGCGCATGGCTTCAATGATCTGCGGGCTGGCATCGCTGATCATGGCGGCGGAGGTGGCGGCGGTTTCGAACAGTGAGGCGGTTTTGGCATAAATCCGGCTGTAGTAATCTGCCCGCGAGGTGACACAGCGGCTGGCGAACAACTGGTTGATTTCTCCATTGACGATGATGCCCAGCGTCGTGGAGAACAAGCCCATTACCGGGATCGAATCGGTATCGGAGGCCAGTTTGGCGGCGCGGGCGAAGATGAAATCACCCGTCAGGACAGTTGCGCCAGGTGTCCATTGTGCGTTGAGGGTGGCAATCCCCCGGCGCAGTAAAGATCCATCAATCAAATCATCATGGACGAGCGTGGCAGTGTGCAGCATTTCGATAGCCGCGGCAAGGGTGACCAGGCGATCCGCCTGCCCTCCCAGCATATCCCCGATGAGGAGGGTGAGGGTGGGGCGCACTCGTTTGCCCCCGGAGGACAGCAAATGCTGCATGGCCGATTGCAGATCAGGATGGTAATTGACCGCCTGATGATGCATCAGTGTTTCCACAGAGAGGAGTTTTTGGGTAATGGCAATCGGTAACGAGCGAATCATGCTCAAGCGGCACTCCCTAAAAACAACTGATCTGCATTTTGGAATGTGGTTTCGGCGAGATGATCAGCCGAAACCTCGCGCAGAGCAGCGACTTTGGTATTAATAAATTGTAGAAAAGATGGCTCATTTCTTTTTCCCCGCTGAGGATGCGGGGTGAGAAACGGGGCATCCGTTTCGAGCAGGATGGAGGAACCAGGCAAACCGGCAGCCACGAATTGGCGCTCCGCCGCATTCTTGAAGGTAACGGGCCCATTGAGGCCGATGCGAAAATTGTGCTGGATGGCCATATGGGCGCCTTCCAGTGTTCCCTCATAAGAATGCAGCACTCCGGGGCGCTCGGCGAGGGGGGAACGATCTGCCGCCAATTGCCGCTGCCACGAAGCCAGAATCGGCCAGAGATCGGGCAGGGCTTCGCGGTTGTGGATGATGACCGGCAGGTTCATTTCCCCGGCGAGCTTCAATTGGGCTTGGAAGATGGTCTGCTGGAGATCTCGCGGACAGCGATCACGGTAGTAATCCAGGCCGATCTCGCCAATCGCTACGCATCTTGGGTGAGCGGCCAACTGGCGCAGGCGCGGCAGGGTCTCCTCGGTCCAGGTTAATCCATCGTTGGGATGAATGCCGACCGCTGCGTAGATTTCAGGGTGCTTTTCGGCGAGATCCAGCGCCTGTTGACTGGTCTGGAGGTCAATCCCGGGCACCAGGATGCGGCTGACACCTGCCTGATGGGCGCGCAGCAATACCTCTGCCAGGTCCTCAGCAAAATTATTAAGGTTCAGGTGACAGTGAGTATCCCACAGCTGCACAGGACTAGCCCAGGCCTACAATTTTCAACCCATCTTGCAATATGGCTTGAACTTTATCTTTATGAGTGGTTTCGCAATACACCCGGATGATGGGTTCGGTGCCAGAGAAGCGGATGAGCAGCCAACCGCCATCTTCCAGGCTGAACTTAAAGCCATCCGTGATGTTGAGGCCGGTCACTTTCAGACCGCCAATGGTTTCAGGATGGGCGTTGAGTACCATTTGCTCCCGGGCCGCCCGGTCGCCTTTGAAGGCGGTATCAATGCGGTCGTAATAATGGGCACCCACTTTGCTGAATAACAACTCCAACAGCTCCGAGGGTTTCTTCTTCAGGCGCACCATCATATCCAGAATGAAAAGGCCAGCCAGGATGCCATCCCGCTCGGCGACATTCTCGCGAAAGGCATAGCCACCGGATTCCTCGCCGCCCATCATGGCGTTAGTTTCCAGCATCTTGGGGGCTACATATTTGAAGCCCACACCGGTTTCGATCACGGGCACATCGTAAATCTTGCCCAGCTTTTCCAGCATGCTGGTAGTGGAGAGGGTTTTGACAATCGCACCGCGCTGACCACGGACTTCCAGCAGGTAAAGGGCCAGCAGGGCATATACTTGCAGTTGGTTGATGAACTCACCGTTTTCCGAGCCAACCCCCACCCGGTCGGCGTCTCCATCGGTAATGAGCAAGACATCCCCCGCCTGATCCAGGGTGGTTTGGAGGGCGACATTGATGTTCGGTGGAATGGGTTCCGGGCGTTTCATCTCCGGGAAGGAAGGGTTGCGGGTGTTGTGGATTTCGACGACACGGGTGGTGCCGCCTTCCAGCAAGCGCGGGAACCAGCCAGCGCCATTGCCCCACATGGCATCTACGACCACTTTCAGGCCTGCCTGGCGGATGGGTT
This sequence comes from uncultured Anaerolineaceae bacterium, assembly GCA_937907495.1. GTDB lineage: Bacteria > Chloroflexota > Anaerolineae > Anaerolineales > Anaerolineaceae > CALESS01. The sequence continues at coordinate 3,840 of CALESS010000512.1, read as the reverse complement.
CGAGATCAATCAGCTTGTTGAGGTGGGCAATGTAAGCCGGGGCGGGATCGAAATGTACAATGTAACCCAATCTTTCGGCATCCCGGGCGGGCATGATCTTAACGTCCGCCAGATCATCGGGGATGAGACTCTCGATTTTTTTGAGTCCTTCCGGGGCGATGGCGCCGCCGAACTCATTGCGCACTTTGAAGCCATTATCCACCGGGGGGTTGTGAGAGGCGGTGATGTTGATCGCTCCGCTTGCCTTGAGGTTGACCACAGAGAAGGCGATGACCGGTGTGGGAGTGGCACCATCCGTCAGATGGACGTGAAAACCGTTGCCAGCCAGAACTTCCGCCACAGCCAGAGCAAAATTCTCAGAAAGGAATCGTTTGTCATACCCCACAACAATCCATTCTTCCTGCTTGTTGTGGCTAAGCATGTAACTGGCAAACCCCTGGGTGCAACGGCGGACATTTTCAAAGGTGTAATCTTCGGCGATCATGCCGCGCCAACCATCGGTGCCAAATTGAATTTTAAAAGGCATTCTTTTCCTCCAGCCCGCGGGTTTTACCCGCATTTTCTTTATTATATCAGCGGATAGCCTTCCGGAAAAGTTATTGATTGTACAATTTTCGGGGTCCAGCGAAAGCCTGGTTTGGGGCAACCCAATGAAGCGGGGGAGCGGAACGAAAGGGTGGCAGGAGAGGGTGTTAAAGATAAGAGAACCGGTCATGGGTTGATTGTGAGCCGTGAAACAGATGATCTTGCTGGCGTCAGAGATGGCGGGCGATCGTGGGGAAAATATCGTTTCTTTTCATCGAGCAAATATTTCTTTCCGAATCTATTAAATCGGCTCTCGCTCCTCCTTCATCCATGCTATAATTTTTGAGAACGTCAACAAAAGACGATAATATGGATAGAAATAATGAGTAATAAAATGGAGCGAATTTACCTGGATTATGCGGCAACCACACCCGTTGATGAACGGGTTTTTCAATCCATGCTGCCCTATTTCTGCGAGGTATTTGGCAACCCATCTTCTGCCCACTCTTTTGGGCAAGCGGCTGAAGCTGCCCTGGAAGACGCCCGGTACAGCATCGCCCATTCACTGAATTGCCGGGCGGATGAGATCATTTTTACCAGTTGCGGGACGGAGAGCGATAACCTGGCGCTGCGGGGGGCAGCTCATGCCCGGCGACGGAAAACGGGGGCCAATCACTTGTTGATCAGCCCGGTGGAACACCATGCGGTTTCACATACGGTGCGGCAGTTGGCAGAGCTGGAAGGCTTTCGCTGGGAGACCCTGCCCGTGGATGGAACGGGGATGGTGGATCCAGCCGCGGTGGAAGCAGCCATCCGGCCGGAGACGGCGTTGGTATCCGTGATCTATGCCAATAATGAAATCGGCACCATCAACCCCATCCAGGAGATTGCGGCTGTGTGCCGGCGGAAAGGGGTGCTTTTCCACACGGATGCGGTGCAAGCGGCGGCTCATCTGCCGATGAATGTGGAACGGGATGGGGTGGATCTGCTGGCAATTGGAGCGCACAAGTTTTATGGTCCCAAAGGGATTGGGGTGCTTTATGTACGCCATGGTCTGGATATTTTCCCAACGCAGACGGGCGGGCGGCAGGAAAATGGATTGAGGGCCGGGACGCATAACATCCCTTATATTGTGGGGCTGGCAGAAGCCCTGCGCCTGGCCCAAGCGGAACAGGAGCAGCGCTCGCAAAGGCAGATGAAATTGCGCGACCTCATCTTCGAACGGGTTTTAGCGGAAATCCCTTTAAGCCGCATCAGCGGTCACCCGACCCGCCGGCTGACAAACCACGCCAGCTTTGCTTTTGAAAGGGTGGATGGCAACCGTCTTTTGATGATGCTGGATATGGCAGGTTTTGCCTGTTCCTCCGGCTCGGCTTGCAAAGTGGGAACGCCGCAAGTTTCCGAAGTGCTGACGGCGATTGGCCTTCCGCCCGGCTGGGGATTGGGTTCATTGCGGGTTTCACTTGGCAAAGATACGACCCGGGCCGAGGTCGAGGCTTTTTTAAGGGTGTTACCAGAAATTGTGCAACGAGTCCGCCAGAGTGAAGGCCGGAATGGGTGAGCCAAAGCGGGTAGTGGTAGCCATGAGCGGCGGAGTGGATAGCTCCGTGGCGGCAGCCCTGCTGGTGGAACAAGGTTACCAGGTCACCGGGATGATGCTGCGCTTATGGAGCGAACCTGGCCGCGAGGAAAGCAACCGCTGTTGCACCCCGGATGCGATGATGCAGGCCCGGCGGGTTGCGGCAATTTTGAACATCCCCTTCTATGCCGTTGATGGACGCACAGCCTTCCGCAAGGCGGTGGTGCAGGCCTTTCTCGAAGGATATGCGGGCGGCGAGACACCGAACCCGTGCATCACCTGCAACCAGGTCATCCGCTGGGGGGTGTTGCTGGAGGAGGCATTGGCTGCGGGTGCGGAATACATGGCGACAGGCCACTATGCACGCCTGCAGCCTCAACCCGGTGGCACGACGCGGCTGCTCTCCGGGTTGGACCCGGCCAAAGACCAGGCGTACGTGTTGAGTATGCTGACACAACACCAGCTCCAGCACACCTTGCTGCCGGTGGGGGGGTATCACAAAAGCGAAATCCGCCAGATGGCCCGGCGCTTTGGTTTGCCCGTGGCTGAGCGGCCCGATAGCCAGGATTTATGCTTTTTGGCAGGTGGAGATTACCGGGAGTTCCTGGGGAGATACCTGCCGGAAAGCCGGGTTCCGGGGCCGATCGTGGACGGGCAGGGGCGGCAACTGGGCGAGCACCAGGGCCTGGCAGATTATACAATCGGCCAGCGGAAAGGCCTGCGGATCGCGGCAGCCCATCCATTATATGTATTGGAAAAACGCATGGAAAGTAATACACTGGTGGTGGGTCCAGCAGAGGCGTTAGGCAAATCCGAGTTGATTGCCGGGCAGGTCAACTGGATTGAGGGAAGGCCGGCGGAGGAAGAATTTGAAGCGGAAATCAAGATCCGCTACAAAGCCACCCCAGTGCGGGGAATGGTTCAACCGCTGGATGGCGGCCGGGTTCGTATTCGGTTTGCTCAACCCGTGCGGGATATCACTGCCGGGCAGATCGTTGTAATGAGCCAGGATGAAGTAGTATTGGGCGGCGGGTGGATCTCTCGCCAGGAATGAGAGGAGGGAAGGGATGACGTTACCAGGATTTCTGTTTGGGATGTTGATCTCCATTTTGCTGGGGGCTGCTTTTCACCTCTGGCGGGGCGGCGGATTAATGAAGTTGGTTTTTTTCATTGGTTCGAGCCTGGTGGGCTTCTGGTTGGGGCACATCCTCGGTAATTATTTCAAGTTATTTTTCTGGTCCCTGGGACAATTACGCCTGGGGATGGGGCTGGTCGGTGCATTGCTGGCCCTGTTCCTGGCGAATTGGCTGGGGCATTTTCGAGCGGTTAAAAAATGATATCCGTGGTTTGAAAGAAAATTAACAGCAGGAGGTAATTTCCATGTATCGGGTCGAATCTTTCTTGTCTGCACGATTGTTCCTGTCGCCACAAATTGTGGAGAAAAGGATCTTCTTCATTTCCAACCTCAGCGGCAAACTAAGCCTGTATGCCATGAACTTCGGCGGATCGGTGCCGGAACCGCTGCTGCCGCCCCATATTGCCCTGCAGAACCCGCACCTGATCGGTGGTCTGCCGTTCGTAGTTTTTCCGGCGTTGGGGAAGATCTTCCTGATGATGGATCAGGATGGGGATGAAAATTATCTGCCGATGACGATCCCATTGGAGGGAGGGTTTCCAGAGCCAGCCTTTGAAGGCGTGTTTTCCGGGAATCGGGTGCACCTGTTGGATTATGACCT
>CALESS010000511.1 GCA_937907495.1 uncultured Anaerolineaceae bacterium | reverse complement strand
ATTATAGGTTGAATAAGCCATGTACGTCATGCCATCCAGGGTATGGGGCGCCAGGCTGTTGATTCGATCCTTTATTTTATCGCTTCCACCTAACAGGGGGAACCATGCCGCCGCGCCCACCAGCAGCACCAGTCCCACCATCCAGGCGGTCTTCCAGAGCGGTTTACGCCACTTGCTGATCTCCGGGATCAGCCAGACCAGGGCCGCACCCGAACTCACCGCAAACATCGCCCAGGCTTGCAGGTAGAATTTGAAGACGGTATTCATCCGTCCCAGGTCCCCCCGCAACGTGACCAGTTCCACAACCAGAGTGATGGTCAAGGCCGTGCCCACCATGAACAATGCCAGGCGTTTTGTTTCGGGCAGCCTGGGTCGCAGCATCAGGACCAATGCCCAGCAAGCCATACCGAGCACCAACCACCCAATGAAGATTTTCTGCAAAGTCAGGAAAACAACCGCCAGCAGGAAGAGCACCACCAGGAATTGGATCAAAGCTTTATACGGCTTCAACACGCTCAATCGGGAAGCCGGGGTCGTTTTCATCCAATCCAGCGATTCTTGAACAAACCAGGAGAGCAAGACGAAGAGGAACAAACCCCAATGCGTGATATAGGACCAAAACGCTGAGCGCTCTCCTTTATAGACATCCAGGGCGGCGTACGCCTGACCGAACCAGCGGGCAAAAGGCTGGTAAAACAACACTGCCAACCCCGCGAATAAAATCACCCACAAACCAGCCAGTAGCAACCGCCTGAGTCCCTCACTCAAAGCTGGCAGGAAGTTCTCAGCCAGGCGGCCATAGCGATAACTGGTGTAGAAAACCACCAACCCGGCCAGGATCAAGTAGGTCGGGAAATCCCAGGTATTGGTCGGCCGCAATGCGCCAATCAGCAAGCCGCCAACAACCAGGGTACTGCCCATTTCCAGCCCGCCAGCCCAACCCGCCTTCCATTGCCATTTCTTTAGCAGGATGGATAGCGTCCAGGCAATGGCTGCTGCGGTCAAGACAATGGCGATCAGATGGGCATGAAGGTCGGCATACAGAAACGTGAACAGGGGAAACTCCGTGATGGGTTCCCCGGAATACACCCGGCTTGGAATCCAGTACCAATCTCCGGGGGGATAGGGCAAAGGAGTGCCCGCCAGGTACTTGAATATCCCGGATATTGTCCACCCGATGCGCTGGAAGAATGTGGAAGGATCAATTACCCCACCGGGGGCCACCAGGCGCATCAGCCCATGCCAGACCATCCGCACCGAGGCCAGGTTGCCCAGCAGAATCATACCTGCAGTGGCTGCCAGGCCGCCAAGCCATGCCTGCGATAAGCCTCTTTCATCCCAACCCGGGTTGCCCGTTTCATTTGGATTCCCTTCATCCGCCTCTGTCTGGGGTTTGCCCGGCAGAATCTTCCGCCAGGGGATTCTCGTGGCGAGCAGGCTTCTGGCCTGTGAAACAAACGTCAATCCTGCGGGCAAGGAGCCGCACACAAGATTAAACCCGACCGTAAAGGCGCTCATCCCCAACAGACTATACAACGTTGGCAGGATCAGGTTATATGCCACCGAGGGGATGATGCCCAACAATTTGACCGGCATTCCCACCAGCACAAATCCGTAATAATAGTAATTGATGTACCCGCCCGCAAACCACGGATCATACGGCGGGAAGGTGGAGGATTTTAATACAGCATTGAAGTAGGAGAAATCCATCGGCTTTTCCCCGCCCTTGTAGGGATGCCATAGATCCGGGTTGCCAATCCGCACCGCTAAAAAGATAGCGAACAACACCAACCCCAGCAGTTCCAGCCGTAGATAATGCCGCCAGTTGCTCTTTATTTCGACCAGCAGCTCTTTGCGCGTCACCCAGGCAAGCCCCACACCCAAGACGATCATCAACCCAAAAATTGCAGCCAGCCAGCCCCGTGAAACGACCATGCCTGCCGAGCCGCTAATCCAGGCCAGCCATGCAAAGACCACCAGGCCAATCATCCGGCTGAGTGCAAACCCTCGATCCACCAGTCCTCCCATCGCCAGCCGCGTCAGTGGGAAGATCAACCAGCCCAGCAGGGAAATAAACATATACCACAATACAACGGTCAAAATGGGCGAGCGGTTAATCAACGAATCCCAATCAAACAATTCAGCCCAGGTTCCATTCGTCCGTTGAACTTCCAGGCGGTCCACTGGCAATAACAGCGTACCCTTGCTATCGCTGGCCCCGCCCGGGGTAACCCGCAATACCGTTGTTAAATCCACCGCGCCGAGAATGTTTGCCACATTCTCCTGGCTATACGCATCTGTCTTTTTGTAGATCATGACCTTCGGAGCATCATAGACCGTGAACGCTTCTTCCGCGAACTGCGAGTTGAAACGAAGCCCGCCCAAATTCGGGTCAGATTGGAACACCTTGACCAGTTCAAACCCCAGTTGGCTTTCAAACATCCCGGGTTGGGCAACCTGGTAGCACCACACAATCTCCCGGCCCGGAGGACAGCCCACCAGCGCCCGGTAATACTCCTCCGTCAGCGGAAACCGCTCCGGCACCCGGGGCAAGGTTCCCCATTGCCGCCCGGATGTCAGGAAGAGGTAATCCGCCTGGTCCAACGTGGTCAGGAAGCGGGTTAACTTTTCCGGAGTATCATCCCAATACATTTCAAAATTGAGGTCCGTCCGAAACAATCCGGAATAAAAATCAAACGGGTTATAGCCATCCAGGCCCAGCGGCAGTGGATCATCCCATGGTGATTCCAGCGCTGGCCGGTTGCCCGCAATTCCAATTCGGCCATCGCCTTCCACCAGCTCGATTTGAATGTAGTAGATAAGCCCCTGCTTGATTTCCACGGGCGGGGAAAACGCTACGGCTACCCCCTCACCCCGCGGGTCCTCCACGATATTCAAAGGTTTCGTCACCTGCGCAGAGGCGATCTGCGCTCCTCCCTCGGTTGAGTCGAGAATGGAAATGCGGATTGTTTGCGCTGCCGGGCTGCCGGTCCAATCCACCACCCGGTTGAGCGCCACCCCTTTTAACAATCCGTCTGTATTCGGCGAGAACACCTCCAGGTAGCTTTGGCCGTTTCCAATCAGTTCCACCGCATCCATTAAGTACTGCATCTGCACGCCAGCGTTCTGCGAAAGCTCAAGCGCCATCGTTCCCGAAAGGCTCAACGCCACGTTGCTCTCTGCCAGTCGAATGCGAAAATGGACGTTCTCTCCCGCCCGGACCAGCAGCGGAGGATCAAAATGGATGGTCTGACTCAACCCCCGACCATCGCTCGCATCGGGCGGAAAATCACTCATCATGGCACCCATCACAACCAAAGCCGGATCGCTTTCATTGTAAGCATCCACGACCAGGGTTTTGGTCGCCTGGATCATGGTCGGATCGCTCGATGAATCCACTACATGAGCAAATTGAAAGCCCGTCAAATAACCATCCAGCCTGGCTTTTACCACCAGCTCCAATTCATTTTCAGCCGTCAGTAAATATCGCAGATGATACCCGAGCGGTTGATTTTGCAAGCTCCCGGCGGATTCGATTTGCAGGTTGATTGGCCCTGGAATATTGGCGTAAATCCACTCGCTGGCTGCAATTCGAGTTACCGGACGGGTATAAATTTGGAAGAATGCCACCGCCCAAAGGATTGTCAAAACCAACCCCAGGCAGCCCAGGCCAATGGATGCCGCTTTCGGCAGCCAGGCCAACTTCAACTTTGAGGGTCTGCGCCGATAAATATCAAACACAAACCAGGCTGCGATAATCGCCAGCGTGGGATAGACCAGCAGCTGGTAGCGCATCGCCCGCACCCAATTGAGACTTTGCCAGGCAAAATACAGGCCGGTCCAACTCCAGAGCAGCAAGTACTTTTGCCATTCGCCGCGCAGGATCCTCCAGCCCATCCATAAGAAGCCACCCCATGCCAGGATACCCAGCGGCAGACCCAGCCCCCAGGTCACCATATTCTTGAGCGCAAACGTCAGCGGTCGGCGTGCCCATTGCCAGGCATACGGAACTTCTGCCTCCCCGGAACTGATGATGGAAATTTCTTTCAGGTTGGCAATCCATTTTGGATTGAGTTTCAATCCAAAAAAACCGGGCCCCATGAAGGCATACGGTTGGAAGATACGAAAAACCACCAATGAAATGATGGCCGCGATGACCAGGTTACGAAATAATACCCAAAAATAACCTTCCTGTTCCTCCGCCGGCACCCGCCTCCACCAGACCCAGGCGGCCAATGGCAGCAAAATGGCTATCAATCCGGCATTCACCTTGGAAGCCACCGCCATTCCCAGCGCCAGGCCAAAACCGACAAACGGCAGCAGGGATTTCCAATTGCCACCCAGCAAGCCCCAAAAATCGCTCCGCTCCGCATCCACTCCGCCGGAAAGCGGCTGCCTTTCCGCCGTCATCACCACAATTGCGAGGTAAATTGCCAGGAAGGAGAAGAAATTACTAAAGGTATCCACCGTAAAATAATGCGAGAGCTGGATGGGCAAGACCGAAAACGCGGCAAAAGCTGCCGCCAGCAGGCCAATCTTCTCATTTCTGAACAAGCGGCTCGCGGCGAGGAAAACCAGCACCACCGTCAGCAGGTCCATTAAGGCAGAGAGATACCGCCCTACCAGGTAAATATTCCCATAGCCAGACATGCCCAATGCGTCAGAGACCACCCGGGTGAATAACAATGGCAGGGTTCCGTAAACATAGAAGCCATGCCCAACGTTATGGGGATTCAGGGTTGAGACCGCCGTATCAAAATAATTACTGATCTTCTCCGGTTGGATGGAAGTGACCACCAGGGTCAGGAAGCGTTCATCGGGATGTAAATGCTGTCCCTCATCCCAATCCATGCCGAGCATTCGCAGGGCTGCTCCGGCAGTCATAATTAGAATCAGTAAAATGGTGGTCAGCCAGGCAGGCCAGCGCTGGAGGATTCCTCTTTTTTCTCTGACTTCAACGTTCTCAACCATTCACAGGCTCCAGGATTCATTCATCATGGCAAAGTCATCTCCTCCGCCGGGACGGAGAACATATAGAAATTCTTGCCCTCCACCGGGGAGAGGTGATAGGAGGCCCCGCCATTGGGGTAAAGCTCGCTCAATAACTTCAAATCTTCCAGGTCCTCCGGGTAGAGGATGAATAATTTCGCTCCAGTTTTCTCTTTGGTCATTTCGAACTGATCTGGCCAGATGGCAAAATCCATCCCGGGGAAGCCTGCATTATAAGCCACCAGCCGGGTATCCACCCAATAGGGGTAGCCGACTACATAGGCCGTTTCCGGGCTGCCAACCGTGTCCGTAAACTGCCGGATCACCCCGCCAATTTCACTGGTATTCCAGGCCGATAGCTGGTACTGCTTGGCATACTTGTCAAATACCAGGTTGAAGTTTTGGTTGATGGAAATGATAAGCAACAACGCCGCCACCACCCCCGCCAGCCACCGCCCGCGCCCTCCATCCTTTGGCTGGAGGATGGTGCGGATGAAGCTCTCAAACGCCAGGCCAGCGATCAGCACCACCGGGATGAACGCAGCCGATGTCCGGTTCAGGCTTGGATTTTCCCCCGGGTAGGCGAGAGACAAAATCGAAGGCATCATCAACACCGGGACGCTAATCAATAACGCCAGATCTTGCCATTTTCGTTTGCTGACAAAACGTGAGATCAACAAAACACAGCCCAGCAAATAGAGAACCGCCGTAACCGTATCCAGGGCAGGGTAATAGGGAACCGAATGCGGCCAGATATCCCCGTTGGACCAGAAGAACATGGTGGCAGACTTCCAAAAATTGGAGAAGAAAATCTCCCATCCTGACCCCGGTATTGGGTTAGCCACATCACCCAGGCGGCTAAATCCTCTTTCCAGCACCAGTTCGGGGTATTGCAGGCTGAAGCGTAAGAGGGGTAAGGTAACCGCGGCCGAAACCAGCGCCACAATCCCAATATTGCGGGCGGTCTCAACCCAGCGCCCTTTTTTCAAACTAAACAGGGCATAAACCAACCCCAGGATCACAATGAGAAAAGGGACAACCCGCATCGGTGTATAACCGTGCAGGCCGATGCCCAGGAAAATCCCCGCCCAGATAATGTCATTACGGCTGGATTTCCGCAATCCGCGCATGAAGAAATACAGCGCCGGAGCCGTAAAGGCCGCATAGAAGGTAAACCGCAAGCCAATGCGGGTAATGACATTCGGCCAATAAGCGATTCCGCCCAGGAACATCCCAGCCAGGCCGCCCCACTTGCTGCCCATTTCCTTGCCCAGCAGGTAAATAAACGGCAGGGTAAACAACCCGGCCAGGGTGGTGCCTATTTTCAGAGAGAGGAAGCTCAAGCCGGTGCCAAATACCAGCGACACCAGGGCAGTCCAGTAAAATTGAAACGCCTCCCGCCCGGTATTGCGAATGAAAAATATCGCCAGTTCCCCATTCAGCACATCTCCGATATCCAACAGCTTCTCCGCATGATCGCTGATCATCTCCGCCGGAACCTGGTTCAATTGATAAACCCGGAAAAAGACACTGACGATGAGGGCCAGGATAAATAGAAACGCAAATCCATTGATTTGGAACTTCCACGGAAATCGGATTCTTGCCTGCCAGCGCTGAATCCATTGGCGGAAATTAAGCGACCTTTGCGTATCCGCAACGATTAAAACCACATACACAACGGACAGCAGCCATAAAACCAGGTTGATGATGTTAAATCGGTTCCCTCCCAGCAGGAGAAATGCCAACACCAGCAAGCCCACGGTTATCAGCAGGAGAGACCAGCGCAGCTTGCACGGCCGGGTTGTATTCTCCTCGTCATCCGGCAGCTCCGGGAGCTGCCATTCTTTTCTCAACCAGCCCCAGATCAACA
>CALESS010000510.1 GCA_937907495.1 uncultured Anaerolineaceae bacterium | reverse complement strand
TCCTCCAGCCAGGTGATTAGTCTGAAACTGGATGAAATTGGGGAGGAGATGGTTCGATAGTCCTGAGAGGACAGAATCTTTTCATTACAAAAAGAACTGCTCCAGATCTATTTGATCCGGAGCAGTTTTTTGTTGCCAGAAAGTGAAAAGCGGTTACTGAATACGAATATCGGCTGGGATGGCCGGTTCGACGGGGATGATATCCGCCGGGAGATCCATTTTCTTGACTGTCTCGAGGGCTTTTTGTTCGGTCAACCACTCGGTGAAGAAGGCAGCCTTCGCCTGTTCAAATTCAGTCGCAGTCAGAAGCTTGGGTTGTTTGTCCAATACCTGGATGATATGGAAGCCAAAGCTGGTTTGCACGGGTTGGCTGATCTCGCCAACGGCCAGGCTGAAAACGCCATCTTCAAATTCCTTGACCATCACTCCTTTGCCGAACCAGCCGAGAATGCCACCGGCATTGGCATTGGAGGTATCAATGGAGAGTTCGGCAGCCAGGGCATCAAAGGATTCACCCGCCAGCAGGCGTTCGCGCACGGTTTGGGCGGTGGCTTCATCGGCCACCAGGATGTGGCGGGCGTAGACCTGCTCTTCTTCGGGCTTCATGTCTGCGGTCAGGGCTTGCAGCACTTTCTGACGCAGCAGTTGGGCGCGGAAGAGGTCGCGGATGTCCTTCTCACTGAACTGAACCTCATTCAGGTTGGCGATGGCGGTCTTGTACTGTTCCTGGTAGCCCTCCAGCGTGTATTCTGTAGGGGTGGGGGTGATGGTGGCTGTGGGCGCAGGGGTGTTGGTGGGGCCAACGGTGGGGGTAGGTGGTTCCGGAGTGGGAGAGAAATCAGCTGGGGTGGCGGTGGCTTCCACCGCCTGGGTGGGAACCTCAGTCTCGGTGGGAATAGGCGTCAGAGTCACATACGCCAGCAGCGTGGAGGAGAAAGTGGGGGTGGAAAAGGTGGTCGGGGTAAGCGTGGGAGTGGGGGTGCCCTGTGGGTAGTAATCAAAAGCACCCTGGATTTCCTTTTCCAGCTCTTCGTTGCTGATGGTGATGCCCAATTCTTTGGCTTTTTGGGCGATGATCTTGTCTTCCATCATTGATTCGCGGACTTGTTCTGCCAGGCCGGTGGTGTCATTCAGTTGGTCGGAGATGGAGGTCATCTGGCCGGTGAAGTATTGGGCGAACTGCGAATCGGCGCCAAAGGCTTGCATGGTGTTGTAAAGGTTGACATACTGATTGACGAGGCGCCATCGCTCGTAGCGAATCCGGGTTTGCAATTGTTTGACAGAGATGGAATCGCCATTGACTGTGGCAACGGCCCGATTGTTCTTCAATACGGTTTGATCCAGGATGCCAAAGCCAATGATTCCGAAGATAACGACTGCCACGGCGATGATGGCAATTAACATGATGCGCATTTGGTTGCGTTCCCGCTCCTGCCGTGCAAGGTGCTTGCGGGTGGAGGGGCGGGGGGGAATACCAGGAGATTTCGTCATTTTGGGCTGACCTCATCTCTTCCTTGTGGGATGAATTAAATAAGGGGGCATAGAGAAGCACTCTCCATGCCCCGCAGAATTGGATGCCGGTCTAGCGGCCGTCGTCGTTATTGGCGACGAAGGGCAGCAGGGAAACCTGGCGGGCGCGCTTGATGGCGCGGGCAAGGGCGCGCTGATGCAGGGCGCAGGTACCGGTCTGGCGGCGGGGGCGGATTTTGCCTTCTTCGGTTACAAAGCGGCGAAGCATATCGGAGGCTTTGTAATCAATTTCGAGGCTTTTATCAGCACAGAATTGGCAAATTTTGGGTCTGGCGACATAGCGCCGCCCATAAGACGACTGCTCGTGTTCCAGGTTGTTATCATCTGACATGTTTGTTTACTCCAACTAAAACGGAAAGTCTTCTTCTAATTCGGTTGCGTCATTGGTTTCGGCTGAGTGGCTATTCTCACGACGGTCGCTGAGCATCATCATTTCGTTGGCGACGATTTCGATGCTGGTGTGTTTGACACCCTCGTTATCGTCCCAGCGCCGAGTCTGCAAGCGGCCTTCTACATAAACCTGTTGACCTTTGGTCAGGTATTGTTTGCAGATTTCAGCCAGGTTGCCCCAGGCGACGACGTTGAACCATTCGGTTTCGGAATGGCGCTCTCCGTCACCGGTGGACCAATTCCGGCTGGTGGCGACTGTGAAAGTGGTAACCGGGCGGCCGGAGGGGGTGTAGCGCATCTCCGGATCGCGGCCCAGGTGACCAATAATCATGACTTTGTTTAGACCTCGGCTCATTGAAAACTCCTTACTTCGACAACCAATGAGACATTGTGAATACGATCTCAGTCATTGACTGTGATCAGGAACCGCAGTACGGGTTCCATGAGGCGCAGATTGCGTTCAAAAGTGGCGGTGAATGCAGGGTCGCAGTTGATGTTGAACAACACAAAATTGCCTTCACGTTGCTTCCGGATGGGGTTGGCCAGACGGCGCTTTCCCCACAAGTCCGTTTTGACAATTTCACCGCCGTTTTCAGTAATCCAGCCTTTGACCTTCTCGATGAGAGCGGTAAAAGCATTCTCATCCAGATCGGACTGGATAACAAGCACGACTTCGTAATTACGCATATTGGGATCCTCCTTTCCTCGGGTTTGCCCTCAGACATCACCGCAGGTGTGCCGAGAGCGGAAAGTGACACCCGCCTGGCGGGCGTCAGACAACGGGGGTGAGTATACCACAAAGTATGGGATTATTGTGAAGCGGTTTTGGGGTCTTCTCACCCCGGTTATTCGCCGGGGTGAGGGATGCGAGTGACAGATTTGTAAACTCAATGGGTGGTGAGCAGTTGATTGGCTCGGGCAAGGATGTCATCCAGGGGGTGGGCGGCAAAAGAAGGGATGGAGAAATCGGCGTCGGAGAGATCCAGGGTGGTGGAGAGCGGGTTCGGGACGGCGACACAGATCATACCGGCGGCCTTGGCGGAACGGATGCCATTGGGTGAATCCTCGAAGGCGAGGGCTTCGTGGGGAGAAATGCCCAGATGACGGGCAGCCATGAGGTAAAGCTCCGGGTCCGGTTTGACGTTGGGCACATCATCCTTTGTGAAGATCCCGGAGAAGCGAGGCGTGAGGCCCAGGCGGTCCAGATGACCGACAACCCATTTGCGCTCGGAACTTGAGGCAACAGCCAACCCCAGGCCAAGCTGCCGGGCTCGCTCCAGCGCATCCAGCACACCAGGCAATGGGGGCTGTTGGTTCGCCAGGGAAAGGGAATGTTCCGCCTGCTGGCGCCAGATTTCATCCGGGTCAGGGAATTGATAGCCGATCTTTTTTTCCAACTCAGCAACGGCATCAAAGGCGTCCTGGGTGGTGCCCAGGCAGGCAGACCATTCCAGGAAGGTGATCTCTGCACCATACGAGCGGTAAAGCTCTACCCAACTGCCATATTCGGTTTCTTCTGTATCCACGATGATGCCATCGAAGTCAAAAACAATGCCTCGAATGGTCATGGTTAGAATGGGAAGGCGAATTGGTTAAGATTAAGCTCTGCCTGTAAGTATTTGATGTCCTTCTGCAGGTTGGGAACCACGGCCACACCTTCCTGGCGGACGCGCTGTTCGCTCTCGTACTCTTTTTGGCCGGCAGTGTAAATGCGGGATTGACCGGGTGCCAGGGTGGCGGCGCGCAAATCCCGCAGGATGGCACCGGTTGTTTTCTTAAATTCTTCCAGGTCTACGAAAGCTTCGATATTGATCGCCATGAAGAAATGCCCCAGCATGAAGGGTTGTTTGTTTCCCTGGGGATCGAATCCATTGAGACCCCAGAGAAATGCGCCGCTCTGCAGGGAAGCGGAAAGAATTTCCACGATGGTAGCCAAACCGTAGCCTTTGTGACCGCCCAAAAGCTCACCAGCACCGCCGAGGGGCAGCAGGGCAGCCTCTTCCACCCCAAAGCCAGCAAGAATCTCCGCTGCATCGGTGAGGGGCTGGTTGTTCTGGTCCACCACCCAACCGGAGGGCACGGGTTTTTCTGCCCGGTTGAGAACTTCGATTTTGCCGCGTTGCGTGATGGAGGTGGCAGCATCAAACAGGAAGGGGCAGTCTTCATCGGTGGGACAACCGAAGGAGATCGGGTTGGTGCCAAGCATGGGCTTGACGCTGAAGGTCGGGGCGATGGCTGGCCGGGCATTGGTGAAGGACATGCCGATCATCCCGGCGTTGGCCGCCATGAGGGGGTAGTAGCCGTCAATGCCGAAGTGGGTGGAGTTGCGCACGGCGACCGAGCCCATGCCGACGGTGCGGGCTTTATCAATCGCCATTTGCATGCTGCGGGAGGCGATTACCATGCCCATGCCATGATGTCCATCCACCAGGGCGGTGGCGGGGGTTTCGCGCACCACTTCAAATTGGGTGAGGGGTTGTTGCTGACCGGACTTGATGCGGTCGTAATACATCCGCAGGCGGCCAATACCGTGGGATTCGATACCGCGCAAGTCGGATGCGATGAGAACATCCGCGCAGGTAGCGGCTTCGGATTCCGGGACTCCAGATTTAATAAAAACCTGGCGCATAAAATCAAGCAACATTTCTACGGGCAAGTGAATGAGTGTTCCAGCCATGTGAGCCTCCGAAAAGAATTTCCGCCCTGAACTATTTCGCCAGGGCGGATGGAAGGTTTCCCTAGAGCAAAAGACTTCTGCATTATTTTACCGCTATTTCAGCAATTCCTGCCCGGTGAAATTCCTGTAAGGGCTGAGGGTATCCAGGATGATTTGATCTTGCGGGTTGAGCGAATCGGTAACGATACGAGCGAGCAATTCGCCCAGCCCAGGCCCGAGCATGAAACCTTGTCCGCACATGCCGACGGCCAGCACGAGGCCCTGGATTTCCTTCACCCGCCCAACGATTGGTGCTCCATCTGGTGTCATGGGATATAGACCCCGCCAGGTGCGCCGAACCCGTATGTTGGCCAGGCGGGGCATGATTTGCAACATGCGCTTTGAGACCATGGGTAGAAAATCGCTGGTTTCGTCGCAATCATAACCCCAGATATTGGGGCTGGGAGTGATGCAAAAAACAATTTGGCCCGTGATGTGCTGATAAAAGTAATAATTACTGGAGCCAGGCGCGGGGCGGATATCCACAACCATCGGGTGGAGAAAACGGGCAACCGCTTCTGTAATTGCAGATTCGTGGGAGTCCGGTCTGACAGGCAGATCCAGCCCGGTAAGTTGCCCGACCTGTTGTGCCCACGGCCCGGCAGCATTAATCACGCACCGGGTCGAATAGACTCCTGCTGGGGTGCGAACGGCTTTCACTTGGCCGGATTCCACGATGATTTCCGTGACCGGTTCGTTGTAGCGGAATTCCGCACCGAGCTGGACTGCATGGCGGTAAAACGCATGAACGGCGAGTAATGGGGAGGCGCTGCCATCTTGAGGAGAGAAGGTCCCGCCTATTAACTCGCGAGGGTTGAGGTCTGGAATTATTTTGAGCAATTCCGGGGCAGGCAGCCAGTTGATATTCAGACCGAAAGATTTTTGGGTTACTAGTAAATCTTTGAGGATTTTTTCTTCGCGCGGGCGATAGGCGACATAAACATAGCCACCTTCGTACCATTCAATATCCTCGCCAAAGGTCTCTTGCCAGGTGGAGAAGATTTCGATGGAACGCAGGCAGAGCTGGATTTTGGCCGGGTCGGAGTGGGTGGCGCGAATGCCGCCAATGGCCTTCTTGTTGGAGCCTTGTCCCACCGAGGCTGCACTTTCCAGCACGAGAGTCTTCAAGCCAGCCTGCGCCAGATAAAAGGCAGCCGGAGCACCCACCGAACCAGCGCCGATGACAATCACATCATAATGGGGAGTTGGATTCATTCCTTTTCCTCCTCCGCTTGCTGCCCGGCAAAGATCCCCAGGGGGACTTCCATGAAGATGGGGCGCCGGGTGGGCGCAGTAATCTCTGTGCTGGCAATCCCTTCCTCGCGGAACAAGCGCTCGATGATGGTGGTACAAGTTTTTGCTCCACACGAGCCCATGCCCGCACGGGTGACGGTCTTGAGTTCGTTCACGTCCCGGTAGCCCGCGCGGATAAGCTGGCGTATTTCGCGGGCGGTGACGCGCTCGCAACGGCAGACGATGGTGTCATCCTCGATGTGTTCCACATACTCATCGAGGGGCTGGGTTAGGGCAGGTTCCTGGATGCGCAGGCCGGCGATCTGGCGGGCAATGGCTTTGGGAGCTTGCACCTGGACGATGAGCGTGCGGTCACTGGTGGGGATGGCATGAACGCCGACTACGTCCAATTGACCCAGGTCGTTGCCCTCCGTATCCAGGACGGTCACTGTATCTTTGGCCGTGATGCTTTTGCGGGTGAACTCGTAGGGGATGGAGACCACGGGCATATCGGAATTCGAGCGGTAATCCACCAGGGTGATGGCAAGCCCGGGACAGCCGGCAACGCACATCTCGCAATAACCACAGCAATACTGGTTGCCGATGAAGGTGGGGACCTGGCGGATGTCGCTGTCATCCACCACGATCAGCCCACGGTCGCAGAGGGCGGCGCATGGATTGCAGGGAATCTCCTGCGTACAATGGATGATCGGCATTACCCCATTCGAGATTTCCGGCAGTTCCTCCGAAAAGGTTTCCCCCGGTTTGGATTTCAAGATTTCACCTGTCCGCACCCAGGAAGCCGGGACGCCGCCGGTTTTATAACCCAGGCTGCTGGCGATTTCCCGACCTTTGATTTTGCCGGAAAATATGGCTGCAGAGGCCTCGGCGATTTCTTCCGCATCCCCTGCGGAGAAGACATTGAAACCGAATTGCCTGGCCTTGTGGTAAAACTCATCCACCGGATCCAGTCCAACAGCGATGAGGATGGAATCGCAGGCAAAGGACTTTTCTGTACCAGGGATGGGCTTGAAATGCTCATCCACTGCGGCAATGGTCACGGATTGGACATAATCCTCACCATTGGCAGAAAGAATGGTATGGGAGGTGTAAATGGGTACTCCCATGCGGGCAAGTTTGTCTTTGTGGACCTTATAACCCCCGCACTCCTTGAGCGCTTCCACCAGACCCACCACGCCAATACCAGCCTGAAGGGCATGATACCCGGCAATCAGGCCGACGTTGCCCCCACCCACAATAAATAATCGTTCAGCGGGCCGCACCAGGTCACGGTTAACCAGGGTCTGGAAGGCGCCAGCCCCATATACGCCCGGAAGGGTGTTGCCTTTGAATGCCAGGAATTTTTCGCGGGCGCCACTGGCAACCAGCAAGATTTGTGGTTTGACCAGGACGTATTCTTCTCCATTGCGCAGGATGCCAACTTTTTGATCGCTGAAGACAGCCAGGGCGGTGGATTTCAGCCAGACTTCCACCGGGGGGTATTTGCGCAAATCCTTCTCCAGGCGGGTGGCGATATCAATGCCGCGGGTGCCAGCATAAACGGCACTGGTGGAGCCGAAGAAGCGATGAGTTTGTAAAACCAGCTTGCCTCCCAGGCGATGTTTATCATCCACCAGCAGGACGTGGATGCCCATTTTTCCGAGTTCTGCAGCCGCGGAAAGCCCGGCCGGGCCGCCGCCAATAATGAGGACTGGAACCTCCATTTCTTCGACCGGAAGCATCAATGGGAGGGAAGAAGTTTCTGGCAGGGTCGGTAAGCCATCGGCGGGTTGCAGACGCATCTCAGGGGCAATCAATTCCATGCAAGATTTGACGGGCTTGCCATTGGCGATCACCATGCACTGGGCACACTGACCGTTGGCACAAAAAATACCTTGCGGAGTGCCATCTTTGGGGTGATGCCCAAAAATTCGAATTCCATTGGCAAACAAGGCGGCAGAAATCGTCTCACCCTCCAGAGCTTCAAGGGATTGATCTTGCCAGTAGAATTGTATGGATTGGCGGGGGGATACAGGTAAAATGGGGTGCTGTTGGATGCGGTAATCAGCCATGCAGGGTCCTTTGTGGATGTTGAATAAAGAACATCTCCATAGGATTGTAACAAATGATTTTTAATGAGCCTAATTACTTTTGGCTAAAAATTGGACAATAGTTGTCATCAAGTTTGGGGGCATATCGGGCGGTGGATTATGATAAAATTTTTTTATGCTGATGACGGAGGCGAGAATGAAACGGATTGCAGTTTTGACGAGTGGTGGGGATGCCCCGGGCATGAATGCTGCCATCCGGGCGGTGGTGCGAACCGGTATTGCCCGTGGATGGGAAATGTATGGCGTCCGCCTGGGTTATGAAGGCTTGATTAACGGGCGTTTCATCCCGATGGGGGCTCGGGATGTGGGCGGAATCATCCAACGCGGGGGAACGATTTTGGGGAGCGCGCGCAGTAAGGAATTTAAGACCATTGACGGGCAGAAGAAGGCGATCCGCTCTCTGAATGAAATGGGAATCGAAGGCCTGGTGGTGATCGGCGGGAATGGCTCGCAGACGGGTTCCTACGCCCTGACGGAACTGGGATTTCCGGTGGTGGGGGTGGCATCCACGATAGATAATGATTTGTTTGGTTCGGATATTACCATTGGTGTGGATACGGCCTTGAATATCGCCCTGGAGGCAATTGACCGGCTTAAAATCACCGCATCATCACATCAGCGGGCGTTTATGATCGAGGTAATGGGGCGAGATTGCGGCTACCTGGCATTGATGTCCGGGATTGCGGGTGGAG
>CALESS010000509.1 GCA_937907495.1 uncultured Anaerolineaceae bacterium | reverse complement strand
ATCTATCTTGAGGCAACGTTTTTCCTAAAGTTACATTTATTTTGAGGCAATGCGCCTTCATTATTTTGCCGAGAAAAGCAGAATTTCGGTTATACTTCTATATTCTATGATTGAGCGAACCCGTAACTTTTGTATTATTGCCCATGTGGATCATGGTAAATCCACGCTTGCGGACCGGTTGTTGCAAATGACCGGTACGATCTCTGACCGCGACATGACTGCCCAGGTGCTGGATACGATGGACCTGGAACGGGAAAAAGGGGTCACGATCAAGGCCTCAGCTGTGCGTATGATGTACCTCGCTCAAGATGGGGTGGAGTACGAGCTGAACCTGATTGATACGCCCGGGCATGTGGATTTCAATTATGAGGTGAACCGGGCCCTGGCAGCCTGCGAGGGAGCGCTGCTGGTCGTGGACGCCACACAGGGGATTGAAGCCCAAACCCTGGCCAATTTGTACCTGGCCCTGGAATCCGACCTGGTGATTTTGCCAGTGATTAATAAGATTGACCTGGCTTCTGCCCGCCCGGATGAGGTCGCAGAGGATATCTGTGCATTGATGGGCGGAGACCCCGAGGATGTGCTGCGCATTTCTGCCAAAGAAGGGCTGAATGTGGAAACCATCCTGGAGGCGGTGGTGAAACATGTGCCGGCTCCAAAAGGCGATTCCAGCAAGCCGTTGAGCGCCTTGATTTTCGACTCGCATTATGATTCGTACAAGGGAGTGATCTCTTATATCCGGGTGATGGACGGACGTTTCCGGGGGACAGATACGCTGCACCTGATGGCTACCGGCGTGGATCTCAAGCCGGTGGAAATTGGGATTTTTGGACCCAATATGCGGCCGGTGGAATTCCTGGAGGCAGGCGACGTGGGCTACGTGGCAACCGGACTAAAAACGGTGCGCGAGTGCCGGGTGGGCGATACGATCACCACCCTGGCAAACCCCGCCCCGCAGCCGCTGCCCGGGTACATGAAGGTGAAACCCATGGTCTTTGCCGGTATCTACCCGGTGGAGAATGATGATTACACCGATTTGAAAGATGCCCTGGAAAAGCTGCAATTAAACGACGCTTCTTTGATTTACGAACCGGAGACCTCGCAAGCCCTGAATTTTGGCTTCCGCTGCGGATTCCTGGGCCTGTTCCACATGGAGATCATCCAGGAACGGTTGGAGCGGGAGTATGATCTGGATATTGTGGTCACCGCGCCTTCGGTGGAGTATGAGGTGGTGATGTTGAATGGCCAAACCTTGCGGATTGCCTCCCCGGCCCAACTGCCGGATGAAGGACTGATTGCGGAAATCCGCGAGCCCTGGATGCGTTTGCAAATTTTCACCCCGACCGAATTTTACGGCGCGGTGATGGACCTGGTCACCAAGCGGCACGGAATTTATAAAGACCAGGAGTATCCAGCTCCGAACCGGGTGCAATTGAATTTTGAGATCGCACTCTCGGAATTGATTGTGGATTTCTTTGATGAATTGAAATCACGAACGCGCGGATATGCCTCGATGGATTATCACGTCCTGGAATACCGGGCAGGCTTGCTGGTGAAATTGGAAGTGTTGGTCAACGGTGTACCGGTGGATGCGCTGGCGGCGATTGTACACAAAGACGATGCCTACCACAAAGGGCAGCGCTTGATTACCCGCTTGAAAGAGGTCATCCCACGGCAACAATTTGATGTCCCAATTCAAGCAGCCTCGTTTGGAAGGATCATCTCGCGGGCCAATATCAAAGCCATGCGGAAAGATGTGCTGGCGAAATGTTACGGTGGTGATATCACCCGCAAGAAGAAACTTCTGGAGAAACAGAAAAAAGGCAAACGCCGGATGAAAATGGTGGGCGATGTGGAGATCCCACAGGAAGCTTTCATGGCGATTTTGCGCCTGGGAGATGAATGAACCGGCAATCGGGTGGAGGATGGAAGAAGGTCAGCCGCTGGCTGCCAGGCGTGGTATTGAGCCTGGCGGTGGCGGTTGTCTTATACTTCGTGACCGATTGGCAGGCCTTTGCCAGGGCTTTTCAGCAGGTACGGATCATCAGCTTATTGGGGGCGGTGGGGCTGACCCTGGTTTTCCTGTTATTGCGGGCGGCGGCCTGGCGTGAATTGCTGGATGGCAAAGCTGGTTTTTGGCAGGCATTTCGGATTGTCAATGAAGGTTACTTGCTCAATAATATCCTCATCCACCGGGCGGGGGAGTTTGCGCGGGCGATTTTTATGGGACAGGCCAGTGGATTGGGCTTTACCCGGGCACTCTCCAGCATCCTATTGGAACGGGTTTTTGATCTGATTTTCGCGGCCGGCATCTTTCTGCTGTGTCTGCCGCTGGTGGTAGGGGCGACCTGGGCAAAAACAGCCGGCGTGATCACCCTGGTTTTAGTTCTGGCAGGTCTGGCGGTGCTCTTCCTGATGGGGCGCTACCGAACCCGGGTTCAAACCTGGCTGGAGCGGCTTAACATTCCAGGTAAATTATGGAACCAAATGCTCAAACCCCAGGCGGGAAATTTGCTGGAGGGTTTGGCTGTTCTAAACCGGCCGCGGAGGTTTTTTCTGGGTGCAGGATATATTCTTCTCTCGTGGCTGGTGGCCTTTGTCTTCCACTTTGTAATTCTGCGGGAATTTGTGCCCGATGCACCTTTCTGGTGGGCTGTATTTGGGGATACTTCCCTGGCAATTGGTATCGCCCTACCCTCTGCGCCGGCGGCCCTGGGGGTGTTCGAGGGAGCGATTGTGGGAGCGTTTGCCTTGCTGGGGGTGCAAAGTTCCACCAGCCTGGCCTTTGCCATCACCATGCATGCCCTGCAATTTGTGACTACGGCCGTTTTGGGGTTGATTGGTCTGGCGCAGGATGGGCGAAGTCTGTCACAATTGGGACGACTGTTTGAGCGGAGACATGTAGAAGCCTCTGGATAGAGGTCAACCAAAATTTTTTGGATGGAGAATTCCATGCCACGGCAATATCTCATCACCGGTGG
>CALESS010000508.1 GCA_937907495.1 uncultured Anaerolineaceae bacterium | reverse complement strand
CGGGTATGGATGTATGGAACCACCCGGTAGGAAGCAATTTGCGCCGTGCAGCCCAGGAGGAGCGGTAAAATGCCCAGGCGCACCAGCGCTTGCCAGGAGGTTTTCCAATTTTTGGCGAGCAGCCAGCCCGCCAACCCCACCAGTAACAGGGCAAACCCCGCTACCAGTCCCCGGTTGATATTTTTAAGGAATAACTCACTGCCCTGCAGCGGCAGCTTGCCATAAACGAAATCCGCCAGCCGGTTGGGTACATCCGTGGCAAGCGCCCATGGCCCGCTGTTGGGGATATTGGTGAACCAGTAGGAGATGAAGTTTCGCCAGCCAAGGATCGGCGCACCGTAAACGGTATTATCCAGGGTGGACCACCAGCGCTTCACCGCTCCGCTGACAGGCATGGGAGAGCCGGCGTACAGGTAATTCACCAGCAGGTACACCGCCAGGGCTGCCCCCACCGGTGCAAAGTAAATCAAAGCCGTGCGGAAGCGGCGCATCCAGGCAGATTTCTGCGGTTGCGGGCTGCCATCCCACTGCTTCCAGGCCAGCATCACCACATATAACCCGACGAAAAAGACCGTGAAGGCATTATCCAGCCGGGCAAAGAGGGTCAGAATGCCCGCCCCGGCAATGCCCAGCATCCGCCAGAAGGGATCACCTACCTGCGGGCGCTCGACCTGCCAGCGGACGATCAGGTACACCAGCAGGGCGGTGCAAAAGACGCTGATCCCGGCTTCCAGGCCGAGCTGGGTCACCACCCGTTGGATGCGCGGCAAAAAGACCCAGAAGCAGGCGATCAGCACGGCTGCCGGGGTGGACACCAGCCGTTTGAAGGTGCGGTAAAGCAAAATCCCCGTCCCGGCGTTGAGCAGCGCCAGTACCATCACCAACACGCGCAGCGGCAAAAAAAGATCGAAGCGGGCAAGGGCGAATATGGGAATGCAAATCACCATCCACAATGGATGAAAGCCGTTGGTCAGGCCGATGCCGTCAAAGGAAACCCCTTTGCCCTCGCTGATGTTCTGGGCCACCTTGTAATAATAGAAGGCATCATCGGAAGTGTACCAGTTCATCAGGCTGTTGGGCGGCCGGGTTGCCACATAGACGTGCGAAAGAAGCACAACCAGGATCAGAATGAGTTCAAACGAAATCTGCCAACGCTTTGGCATGCAGGCCCTCCCGGCAATGAAGCAATGATTGGAAGTATTTTACCACCGGCCCTGCGTGGCTGGGCAAGCTGTCTCAACGAAGTGGGATCGCCAATCCACAGGGAGGGGGAATGAGAAAAGCACCCTCGGCTTCATTGACAATGCCCCCGGTCTGGGGTATCCTTGGCGTGCGTCCGGGTGGGCCCGGCGCGGCAGAAACCCCCGAACCCCGCCAGGACTGAGAAGTAGCAACGGTAAGGAGGCCCTTCTGGGTGCCGCCGGTAAGCCTGCCCGGCGCATTTTTTAATCTTCAAGTATAATACCCTTCCATGACTACTCCCCCTGTCTGCAATTATGAAGGTTCCGACTACCAATCCTCTTTTTGGGAGCATGGCGGCCGGAGCTATGAGGATGCCTGCGAAGCGGTAGCCTTACGCCGCCTGTTGCCCCCGGGCGGTAAATTCCTGCTGGAACTGGGCGCCGGGGCAGGCCGTAACACCCCGCGCTATGCCGGTTACGAGAAGGTGATGCTGCTGGATTACTCCCACACCCAGTTGGAGCAAGCCCGCCAGCGCCTGGGCGACACAGACCGATACCGCTATGTTGCGGCGGATATTTATCACCTGCCCTTCATGCCCGGTGTTTTCGATGCCGCCACCATGATCCGCACCCTGCACCACATGGCGGATGCCCGGCGCGCCCTCGACCAGGTGCGCTCGGTGTTGCAGCCGCGGGCCACCTTCATCCTGGAATTCGCCAGCAAACTTAACCTCAAGGCCATCCTGCGTTACGGCTTGCGCCGCCAGAGTTGGAGTCCCTTTTCCCCGGAACCCATTGAATTTGCAGCCCTCAATTTTGATTTTCACCCCGCCACCGTGCGCACCTGGCTGCAACTCTCCGGTTTCGCCATCGAACGCCAGTTGACCGTCTCTCACCTGCGCATCGGCTGGCTGAAGCGCAACCTGCCGCTCAAGCTGCTGGTCTGGCTGGATTCGCTCTTTTCCCTGACGGGGGATTTGTGGCAGTTGACACCCTCGGTTTTCATCCGCAGCCAGGCCACCGGCCAGACAGCGGTAGCCGATCCCGGGCATCTCTTCCGCTGCCCGGCCTGTGGTCACGGCCCGCTGGCGGATACCCCCCCCGAACTGCACTGCGAGTCCTGCGGGCAGACTTACCCGGTGCAAAATGGGATCTACGACTTCCGCTTGAAATATTCCGAGCCGGTTTCCCAGCCCCTGCCCGTCAGCCCGGCCCCGGTTGAGCCAGACGAATCCGACGAGTAAACCCTCCACTGTTCCCACAGGCGGGCGGGGATACAAGCCCACACCATCATACAAAAATGCGCTCAACACGGGCGCATTTTTTGAATGATTCTTCTCCAGCATGGCAACTCTGCGCGGGGCTTAAACTTTCTCCACCACCCAAAATTGCGACAGCCCCAGAATGCGCAAGGGCGTTTTCTCCAGCCAGTGCAGCACGGCACGCAAGGTTTTGCCCAGGGCCGGCGCCCGGGCGATTATGTTGTCATATGCGCCAAAAATAACCGTCCGCTGGATGAAGCGCACAGGCAGGCCCTTAAACAACCTCTCCAGGTCCCGGCGGGAATAAACCCGCACATGCGGCGCCAACCGGTCGCGCCAGCCGCGCGGCAGCCAGTTGACCAGCGGGATGTTGCCAAAATGATATTTACCCCGCCAGTACACGCCGTGAGTTTCAAAAGGGTAGCCCCGGTTCGGCACAAACAAAATCAGCCGCCCGCCCACCCGCAGGCAGCGCACCATCTCCCGGATCGCCTGTTGGTCGTCCTGGACGTGCTCCAGCACCTCGTGGCTCAACACCAGGTCAAACCAGCCACTGGGGAAGGGTAGATATTCCCCGGCGGCGCAGATCACCTGCCCGGCGCGGGTGTGCGACTCAAAGGTGCGCTCCAGTTCTATATCCAGGCCAACCGCTTGCTCTGCCCGGTCTGCCAGCCGGCCCAGGTAGCTGCCCACCCCGCAGCCATCCACCAGCACCCGGCCTGTTTCCCGGCCTTCCGCCCCTTTTTGCAGCAAGGCCAGCCGCCGCTCCTGCCCGGCGCGCCAGATGTACGAAGGCTCGCCGCGTTCGGCTGCCTTGGCAGAGGGTTGATGAGGGGAATTGGTGTGAGTCATGGCAAGTTTCCGGGAGGTTCTTTTTCGATTACCCTGGTGCTTGTGCGGGCGCGGAGGGAGCTAATTCTTTTCCTCATAGGGCAGCCAGGCCAAAATGGAGGTGCCCTGCCCGGCCTCGGAAGAGATTTCCACATCTCCACCGGCGTTGCGGGCGCGGGTCAACATATTGGAGAGACCATGGCCGATGGTCAGCCGCATTTTTTCCACATCAAAGCCCTGACCGTCATCGGTCACCTCCAACAAAACGCGTTCGGAGGTGGTCCAGACCGTCACATCCACATGCTTGGAGCGGGCATGCTTGGCAATGTTCGCCAGTGCCTCCTGGCAGATGTGGAAAAGTGCCACGGCCTGTGGGGGCGGCAGGCGTTCCAGGTCATCTGTCGGACCTTTCAACTGCACTTCCACAAAGGTGTTGGCGCGGAATTCGTGCGTCAGTCGCTCAATGCCCTGCATCAGGTTCTCATCATGCAACTGGCGGGGACGCAAATCCAGGATGTACGCCCGGATGTCACGGATGGTGCTGTTGAGGTCGTTGATGGCCTGTTCAATCCGCTGGCGGGATTGCTGGGTGTCTTCCTGCAGCAACAGGCGGGCGTGTTCCAACGTCAACCCGACGGCGTAGATGGATTGAATTACGCCATCGTGCAAATCCATGCCGATGCGCTCGCGCTCTTCCAGCACGGCCAAACGCCGCTCGTTGAGGTTCAGGCGCACATTTTCAATTTCCGTCCCCACCCATGAGCTGATGGCCGATAAAAATTGTATTTGCAGTTCATCCAGGGGCTGCGGACGGCAGGAGGCCACACATAGCACGCCGGAAACCCCGCGCCGCCCGGTGAGAGGGAAACAAGCCACCTGGCGAATGTCGGATTCCATCGTGGAGGCATGCAAGTCATTTCCCGCGGCATCCGGTAGTACCAGCATCGCCGGCTTTCCACTCTGGGCAGCCTTACCAATCAGGCTATCGCCAAAGGAAAAGCGTTGGCGGTGGAACAGGCGCTCGCATAGCTCGCCCCGGTGCAGCTCCAGGCGTAGATTTTTGCTTTCCTCTTCCCGCAGGTAAATCTCGCCCACTTCCAGCGCAAGATAATCCATCACCTGCGAGAGGGCCTTATCCAGCACCTGTTCCAAATCTTCGGCGGTGGAAAGGGTGCGGGCCAGGGTGTTCAACAGGCCGAGGTTTTGGTTGCGCAAGGTCAACACCCGGTCGCGCTCGGTGAGCTGCGCCAGCATACGGGCGTTGGCAATCGCCACCGCGGCATAGGAAGCCAGCGTTTCAATCACCAGTTGATCGGCCAGGGTGAATTCGTAGCTGCCAATTTTTTCCGTCAGGTAGATCTGCCCCAACTGGCGCTCTCCGAGCCGGATGGGAACCCCCAGGAAGGATTCCATCGGTGGATGATGTTCGGGGAAGCCAGAGGAGTGCGGGTCATTCGAGATATGTTGCAGG
>CALESS010000507.1 GCA_937907495.1 uncultured Anaerolineaceae bacterium | reverse complement strand
CTCAAGGCAATCCTGGCGCTTAAGGAACAAATTCTGCCACCGAGCGCCAATTTTGAGCGACCCAACCCCAACATTCCCTTTGCAGAGATGCCATTCTATGTAAATTCCGAAGCCCTTCCCTGGGAAGTAAGCAATGGGGATGTACGCCGGGCAGGCGTCAGCTCCTTTGGCTTTGGCGGCACAAATTTCCACATCGTACTGGAGGAATATATCCCCGGGCTGCTTACCGCACAGCATACTTCGTTCCCTGCGGTTCAAACCACCCCGGCTGCTGCCTCTCTGCCTGTTCCGGCTGCCGAAACATCCGCAGCCACCCCCGCCTCCCAGCCTCAAGTTGAAGCGGTGGTAAATTCTGAAGAGATCAAGCAATTTGTGCTTTCCGTGGTCAGCGAGAAAACGGGCTACCCGGTGGAAATGCTCGATCTTGACCTGGATTTGGAAGCCGACCTGGGTGTGGATACGGTCAAGCAGGCCGAACTTTTCGCCACCATCCGCAGCCACTACAACATCCCTCGGCGCGAAGACCTGCGCCTCTCGGACTACAATACCCTGGCGAAAGTAGTGACTTTTATGAGCGAAGCCCTGCAATCGGCTGAGGCGGTTCTTCAACCGTCTGCCCCGCAATCCCTTCCTTTGATCCAAACACCAACCGAGACAACATCCGTTGCTGCACCGGTGGATGGCAGTCCGCAACCGTACCAGGGCTTGCTTTTTTTGAGCGCTGATACCGCCACCGGGTTGAAAACAGCTTTATTGGAAGTCCTGGAGCAGGTCCGCCAGGGCCAATTACCTGAAAAGACCTTCCCGACCGCGGATCAATTGGCCGGTGCGGAACGCCTGGCAATTGATTACGCAGACGCCGAAGAGCTTATCAAACGGGTTGAAAAAACGCTGAAAGCCCTCGAATCGGAAAATCCGGGTGCCTGGCAGGCGTTGACTGCCCAGGGTATTTTCCGGGGCAGCGGCCAACCTGGCAAGGTGGTCTTCATGTTCCCCGGCCAAGGTTCGCAATACGTGAACATGTTGCGTGACCTGTGCGAGATTGAACCGGTGGTGGCAGAAACCTTCCGCGAGGCAGACCGGATCATGACCCCCATCCTCGGGAAATCACTGACCAGCTATATTTTTATGGAAGGGGATGAGGCGGCTCTTGCCCAGGGTGAAAAGAACCTGAAAGATACCACCATCACTCAGCCAGCCATGTTGACGGCCAATGTCGCCATGCTGCGCTTGATGAAGAAGTTCGGCTTCAGGCCGGACTATGTCATCGGCCACAGCCTGGGAGAGTATGCCGCACTGGTAGCAGCAGAGGTCTTGACCTTTGCCGAGGCTCTGGAAGTGGTCTCTGCCCGCGGTCGTGAGATGGTCAAGGTTTCGATGGAAGATAACGGCTGCATGGCTGCCATTTCCGCCCCTTTGACCGAGGTTGAAAAGGTGTTGCAGAGCCTGGATGGGTATGTCGTACTGGCGAACATCAACAGTCCCTTCCAATCGGTGATTGGTGGAGCCACGGCTGCGGTGGAAGCAGCCATTGTTGCTTTCAGCACCGCCGGACACCAGGCTCAGAAAATCCCGGTCTCTCACGCCTTTCACACCAGGATCGTTGCCCCGGCCAGTGAGCCATTGCGGAAAGTCATCGAGCGCATGAATGTTCAGTCTCCCTGCCTGCCCGTGGTGGCCAATGTCACCGGCAAACTCTATCCCCCGAACCGGCCTGAAATCATTGACTTGCTGGCAGCCCAGGTAGCTTCCCCCGTCCAAATGGTGGAGAGTATGAAGACTCTGTATGCGGAAGGGGTGCGCGTGTACGTGGAGATTGGACCGAAGCGGGTGCTCAACGCCCTGGCCAGCGATAATCTAAAAGAAAAGAACGATGTCGTCATCCTGGCGACCAACCACCCGCGCAAAGGAGCCCTCGCCAGTTTCAATGAAGCCCTGGCCGGCCTGTTTGCAGCCGGGGTGATGCCTGCCCGCGATCAAGCCAGCAGTCTGCAACAACCACAGTCATCCCCATTACCGCGCCTTGAGCAGCCCCCCACAATTCAGGCAGCCGGTGATGGCTTTCGGCCAATGACTGGCTCGATCGTCATCAGCGGAGCCGGGCTGGGTCTGCCAGGCCGCGAGCAGCACGTGTTTGCGGATAACAACATCCAGAGTATCCTGGCGGGTGAGCTGCGTATTGATCCCCTGCCCGCTGAATCCCGCCAGGCCATGCTGGACCGCAACATCACCCGCCTGGTCAAGAGCGAAGCGGGTGCGGTGATGGAACCCATCCAGAACCTGGAGCAAACCCTCAAACTTGCCGGACAGCGTGGTGCCTTTGACCTGGAACAGGAGTTTGGTGTACCCGCTGAACGAGTGGCGGCTTATGACATCACCACCATGCTGGCGGTGGGCGCGGGAATCGAAGCCTTGCGCGATGCCGGTATTCCTTTGGTGATGCGTTACAAACGCACCAGCCGGGATACATTGCTTCCCGATCGCTGGATGCTGCCTGAAGCCCTGGCCGATGAAACCGGTGTGATTTTTGCTTCGGCCTTTCCGGGTATGAACCGCCTGGCCGAAGAAACGGAGCGCTACACGCTCGCCTGCGCCCTCAACCAACAATTAAGCGAATTACGCCAACTTCAATCTCTTCTGCCCGAAAGCCAGGTTGATTTGCAGGCAGAATTCTCCCGGCGGATTGCGGACCTGGAACAAAAAATCGTTCACATTAATTACCAGTTTGACCGCCACTTCATCTTTGGCATCCTCTCCATGGGCCATTCCCAATTTGCTGAATACATCGGTGCCCGTGGTCCGAACACTCAAATCAACGCCGCCTGTGCTTCAACGACCCAGGCTCTGGGCCTGGCGGAGGATTGGATCAACAATGGACGCTGCCGGCGGGTAGTGATCATTGCCGGGGATGACATCACCAACCCGGTCATGGGGCCGTGGATCGGCTCCAGCTTCCTGGCCAGTGGGGCAGCCACAACCGAGGGTGATGTGCGCCAGGCAG
Source organism: uncultured Anaerolineaceae bacterium (assembly GCA_937907495.1). GTDB lineage: Bacteria > Chloroflexota > Anaerolineae > Anaerolineales > Anaerolineaceae > CALESS01. Next base: position 797 of record CALESS010000507.1, on the reverse strand, counting down.
TACTGCCATTCGACCGCCGCCGCAATGGCATGGTGATGGGGATGGGCGCGGTCGGCCTGGTGGTTGAATCGGAGGATGCGGTGCGCGAGCGGGGGATGCGCGGTATTTGCGAGGTGCTGGCCACCCAGTTTGCCAATAGCGCCTTCCACGGTACCCGGCTGGACGTGAACCACGTCAGTGACGTGATGGAACGGCTGCTGGCCCAGGCGGAACGCCACTTCGGCATTGCGCGGGATGAAATTGCCCCCCGCCTGGTCTTTGTTTCCCACGAGACATACACCCCTGCCCGCGGAGGCAGCGCCTCCGCAGAAATCCACGCCTTGCGCCGGACGTTCGGTGAGAAAGCCAACCAGGTGGTGATTGCCAATACCAAGGGCTTTACCGGTCACTCGATGGCGGTTGGCATTGAGGATGTGGTGGCAGTCAAGGCGCTGGAATACCGCACGGTGCCACCCATCGCCAACATCGGAGAGGGCTTCGAACCTGACCCGGAACTGGGCAATTTGAACCTGTCACAGGGCGGCGAATATCCAGTTGAATTTGCCCTGCGCCTGGGAGCAGGTTTCGGTTCACAGATTTCCATGTCACTGCTGCGCCGGATTTCCGGCGTGGGCGAGCGGGTCAATCAGCCCCGTTACAACCAGTGGCTTTCAGCGGTATGCGGCTATGACCACCCGGAACTGGAATTGGTCCAGCGCACCCTGCGCGTACGCCATGCGGGAGTCCCGCAACACACACCCGCCCGCAGCGGCTGGCAATTCGGCCGAGGCCCGGTTGCCTGGGTGGGAGACCAGGTT
>CALESS010000506.1 GCA_937907495.1 uncultured Anaerolineaceae bacterium | reverse complement strand
CTGGAAGCACTCAAAGCCTATGCCGGGTTGATGTCCGAGGGGATGTTCCTCTTCTGGATTCTGCTGGGAATGCTAATGCTGGCCGTGGGGCTGCAAAACGCCCAACATCCCAAACGATGGCTGATCGGAGCCGGGCTGGCGGCAGGCCTGGCTGTGCTGACCCGCTACACCGGGCTGGCCTGGCTGGCGGCGGGCAGCGTTGCTGTCTTTCTGCTCATGCGGGGCAGTCTGCGGGAGAAATTCCGCTGCACGGGGTCCTTTTTCCTGCCCGGCGCTTTGCTCTCCGCCGCGTGGGGCATCCCGGTTTTTATTGCCACCCGCACGCTCGGCAGCCGCTCGATCGGCGCGGGGGGTGGGCTGATGGATTCATTACGTACTTATTTCCAGGAGTTTGTGCAGGTCATCGCTTCCTGGTTGCCCTGGTCGGAGAGGGTAAACCAGGTTTTGCCCGCCGGCCTGTGGTTGATCGGCATGGTTATCTTGCTCGGCGGCCTGGTCTGGCTGGCCCATCGGCGGCTGCTGCGGAAGAGTGAGCCGACCAATCCGCATGGAATCCTCGGTTGGCTGGTTGTTCTCACGAGTTTTATCATCGGCTATATCTTGCTGCACCTGGGGAGTTATCTCTCCATTGCCGCCCGGCCAGATGTCAATGGACGGTTGCTGCTCCCACTCTACCCTGCAGGGGTGCTGCTGGCCGCGGCGGTGGTGGCGTACTTCAGCCGGGTTTTCCGCAGAAGGTGGCTGGGCGGGGTGATGTTTGCCCTGCTGGCGATCCTCTCGGTTTGGTCATTCCAGGGCGGGTTGAGAGACTACCTGTATGAAATGAACCATTATGGACAGGGTTATTCCAGCCTGCGCTGGTTGGGCAAGCCCATCTTTGCGGAAATCTCCAGGCTGGACGCGGTTCAACCTTTGTATGCCAATGATGCAGCCCTGGTGCTGTTTCATACCGGGCGCTTCCCGCTGGAGCTGGACTTGAACGCCGACCGGACCGCTTACGAGCTGGCACTGCCCGCGGGCACAGCCGGGGTGCTGCTGGCGAATGCCGGGGCTGCCCCCGGCCGCGAGGTGTATGAAAATACACTCCAGGCCGCCCGCCAGCAATACCAGGTTTTGTATGAAGATGAGCAGGGCGTAATCTTTGTGGCAAAGCAGCCGCCGGACGGGTAGGTTCGCAGGCTGGCAAGCCCACAGCGGAATCAAAAAGCCACCCTGGCGCTCATGCGGACTGCCAGGGTGGCTGGTTCTTTAATGTTTTGTCAGCTTATTCGGCCAGTTTTTCAAACTGGCTGTTGTATAGCTCGGCGTAGAAGCCGCCGCCTTCCAGCAGTTCATCGTGTGTACCCTGCTCAACGATGTTGCCGTCCTTCATCACCAGGATCAGATCGGCATTGCGGATGGTGGAGAGGCGATGGGCGATGATGAAGCTGGTGCGTCCCTGCATCAGGCTATCCATGGCTTGCTGGATGAGGATTTCCGTGTGGGTATCCACCGAACTGGTGGCTTCATCCAAAATCAACATCACCGGGTCAGAGAGGATGGCGCGGGCGATGGTCAGGAGCTGCTTTTGGCCCTGGGAGATGTTGGTCACTTCCTCGTTCAATACCATCTGGTAGCCTTCGGGCTGGGTGCGGATGAAGTAATCTACATGGGCGGCCTTGGCGGCTTCCACGACTTCTTCGTCGGTGGCATCCTGCCGCCCGTAGCGGATGTTATCCAGGAGGGTGCCATTGAACAGCCAGGTATCTTGCAGTACCATGCCGAACAAATCACGCAGATCCTCCCGGCAGAAGTCTTGCACGTTGTGGCCATCCACAAAAATGGCGCCGGATTGTACATCATAGAAGCGCATCAACAGCTTGACCATGGTGGTCTTGCCGGCGCCGGTGGGGCCGACGATGGCGACCTTTTGACCGGGCTTGATCTTGGCGGAGAAACCATGGATGACGGGCTTGTCGGGCAGGTAACCAAAGCGGATGTCTCGGAATTCCACTTCACCCCGCACCGCGCCCAACTCGATCGGGTTCTCGGCTTCGGGGGCTTCTTCTTCCTCGCCCAGGAACTCAAACACCCGCTCGGAGGCTGCCACCGTCTGTTGCAGCACATTGGAGATGTTGGCAAGCTGGGTGATGGGTTGGGTGAAGGAGCGCACATACTGGATGAAGGCCTGGATATCACCGATGGTGATCAGGTTGCGCACGGCCAGCCAGGCGCCGAGGATGGTGACCGCCACATAACCCAGGTTGCCGATGAAGCTCATCACTGGCATCATGATCCCGGAGATGAATTGGCTTTTCCAGGCGGCCCCAAACAGATTACGGTTGGAGACCTCAAATTTCTGGATGCTCTTGGCTTCGCCGTTGAATGCCTTGACGATGACGTGACCGCCGAACATTTCTTCCACCTGGCCGTTTACATTGCCCAGGAAGTCTTGCTGCTGCTTGAAGAATTTTTGGGACTGGCGGATGATAAGCATCACCACCACCAGCGAAAGCGGTACGATCATCAGCGCCACCAGGGTCATTTGCCAGCTAATGGTCAGCATCATCACCAGCACGCCCAGCACTGTCACCAGCGAGGTGATGATCTGTGACATGCTCTGGTTAAGCGTCTGGTTGACGGTATCCACATCGTTCGTCAGGCGGGAGAGTACCTCACCGTGGGTGGTGCCATCAAAGTAGCGGAAGGGCATGCGGTTGATCTTGGCCATGATGTCTTTCCGCAGTTGATAGGTGACCTTGATCGCCACGGTGGTGGTCAACCAGCCCTGGATATAGGAGAGGACTGTAGAAATCAGGTACAGGGCCAGCACCGTCAGCAAGATCTGCCCGATGGCGGTGAAATCAATGCTGCCGGTTCCGGCGAGTTGCGCCATCACCCCTTCGAAAAGCGTGGTGGTGGCCTTGCCCAAAATCTTGGGTCCGAAAATGGTAAAAATGGTAGAGGCAATGGCCAGGATGATCACCGTCAGCAGGGGAACTTTGTACGGTGCGAGGTAAGCAACCAATTTCCGCAGGCTGCCCTTGAAATCTCTGGCTTTCTGCACGGGGGCGCCCATGCCCATGTGACCGCCGCCCATCGGGCCGCGTCCGCCCATCGGGCGTCCGGCAGCCGGACGTGGGGTTTCAGCCGCAGTTGTTTTTGGTGTGTTGTTTTGGTTTTGAGTGCTCATGAGAGCGCCTCCGCTTCGGTGATTTGCGAGAGTGCAATCTCACGGTAGACATCGCAGCTCTCCATCAATTGGTGGTGCGGCCCCTGGGCGATCACTTGTCCTTCATCCAGCACCAGGATCAGATCAGCGTTTTTGATGGTGGCCACGCGTTGAGTAACGATAAAAACGGTGCTCTCGCCGAGTTGTTGATGAAGCGCCCGCCGTAAAGCCGCGTCGGTTTTGTAATCCAGCGCGGAGAAGCTGTCATCAAAGATGTAAATGGGAGCCCGCTTGACCAGCGCCCGGGCGATGCTCAAACGCTGTTTTTGCCCACCCGAGAAGTTCACTCCGCCCTGCGAAACATCCGCTTGCAGGCCGGCCTCCCCGGCGAAGACAAACTCGCTGGCCTGGGCAATCTCCAGGGCTGTGCGCATGTCTGCTTCGTCGGCATCTTCCGCAGCAAACCGCAGGTTATCGGCAATATTTCCGCTGAAGAGGTTGCTTTGCTGGGGGATGTAGCCGATCTGCTCGCGCAGGTCGTGGATGCTTACCTTGCGCACATCCACACCATCCACCAGCACTTCACCGCCGGTTACATCATAAAAACGCGGGATGAGGTTGACCACGGTGGATTTTCCGGAACCGGTGGTGCCGATGATGCCCACCATTTCGCCAGGCCGGACCTTGAAATTAATGTTGTGCAGCATATCTTGTTCAGCATCCGGGTAGCGGAAGGAGACGTTGCGGAACTCCACGCTGCCGCGGGTGGGCTGCGGGAGCCTTTCCGGTTGCTGCGGATCCAGGATGGTGACCTCGGTTTCCAGCACATCCGCCACGCGGTTGGCAGAAACATCCGCCCGCGGGATCATGATGAACATGAAGGACATCATCACAAAAGCAAACAGGATTTGCATGGCATACTGCATGAAGGCGATCATATCCCCAACCTGCATGGTTGCCTGGGCCACCTGGTGCGACCCCACCCAGATGATCAAGATGGTAATGCTGTTCATTACGAACATCATGGCGGGCATGACAATGATGAAAACCCGGTTGACGAACAGGTTGGTGCTGGTCAGGTCGAGGTTGGCCCTGTCAAAGCGGTCTTCCTCGTACCATTGGCGGTTGAAGGCCCGCACCACCATCATGCCGGAAAGGTTCTCACGGGCCACCCGGTTGAGGCGGTCAATCAGGTTCTGGATGATTTTGAATTTGGGGATGGCGATGACCATGGCGCTGCCGATGATGCCGATCACGATGACGATTGCCAGGGCGATGATCCACCACATGGAGGCGCTCTTGCTCACCGCCCGCAGGATGCCGCCAATGCCGATGATGGGAGCGTAGAACACCATGCGGATCATCATCATGGTCACCATTTGCACCTGGGTGATGTCATTGGTGGAGCGGGTGATCAGGGAGGCGGTGGAGAATCGGTTGAATTCGCCGTTGGAAAAGCTCATCACTTTGCCAAACAGGTTGCTGCGTAGGTCGCGCGCCAGCCCGGAGGCGATGCGCGCCGCCAGGAAACCGACAATGACGGTACAGACCACCGACACCAGGGAGATTAAAAGCATCAATCCGCCCACCTGCAAGATATACTGCGTCTGGAGCTGGAGCGTATCCATGCCGAGGGCCTGGTATTCGGTTTTCACCGCGCTGGCAGCGGCCTGGATGAGGGCTTTTTCACCGCCCATGGCTGCAAAACGGGTATCCACCGCATTGCTGAATTCCAGGCGTTGGCTCTCTGGCATCATCTTCATGACGCTGAAGAGGTCCATCCCGGCGGGGATTTTGCTCGGGTCGAAGGCGGAGCCGGGCATCAGGGTGCTGGCTTTGGAGGGGTCGGCAATGACCTGGTCAATCCCGGAAACGATCAACAAGGCCTTGCCCATCACGGGGTTCAGGCGGTTGATCGTCTCGCTGTCGGTAGCCGTCAAAACGTAGATCGGTTCATCCGCCAGGAGCGGGTAAGTTTTCACCAGGTCAGCGTAATCTGCGGCAGAAGAATCTGCCAGCCGGTATTGCGCCAGCACATCGGCTTTTTCGTCCGCGCTGAGGAAGAGGGTCAGGTGATCCATGGTGCTCTTTCGCAGCGCTTGCGGGGTGGCGTGCTCCACACCGCCCTGTTGAATGCCCACGTTGACGATTTTGGAAAGATAATCCGGCAGGGCCAGATCGGCATTGGCCTGGATAAAGAGCAGCCCGATGGCCAAAAGCAGGGGGACAATAAAGGGTTTTAGATATTTGAAGATTCGCAGCATGGATGTTTTCTCAGTTCTGTTCTTAAGATGTCAATTCGGATTATTTTCTGGGGCAGCGGAGGATTCAACCGCTGGTTTTTCCTCAATTTTGCTCACCCGGTCGCTGAGCAGGCGGAAGGCAGCAATCACCTGGGCTTTTTCCTCGCTGGAGAGGCTGGCTGCCAGTTCTGTCAGCCACGGCTGGCGGGTGGGCAGGGTATCCAGCAGGAATTGCCGGCCTTTATCGGTCATTACCAGTTGTTTGTTGCGCCGGTCTTGGGGGTTCTCGTGGCGGGAGATTAATTCAAGCTGTACCAGGCGGTCCAGCAGCTGGCTGGAAGCCGGGTTGCTGATCCCCATCTCGCTGCTGATATCGGAGATGTTGCAGCTCCCCCGGTAATGGATGTGACGCAAGGCGCCCATCTGGGTCATGGAAATCCCCCTGCTCTTGGTGAACTGCATCAGGTTGTTCATCGTGCGATGCATGATGACCCCGATCAGGGCTTGAAATTCATTGAGAAATTGGTTGTCAGATTCGCTCAAAACATTTGTCTCCTGAATAGTTAAGCAAGGTTATATATTAAGCTTATTTTAGGATTTGTCAAGAGCAAAAAGGGGTGAGAAAATCTTAATCTGGCGAGCGATTCAGGATGAGGGGGATGGTTTAAGCCCCAGGATATTGGAAGATCAAAACATTATACAATCTTTGGACATGCTGAACACAATGGCCTAAACTGTAATTAGTAAATCATCACACGAAGTAAACAGAAAGGGATTTTCCAATGGAAGAGAAGAAATTGCAAGGCTTGCGGCGCTTTAACCTGATTATGGGGTTTTTACACTTCATTCAGGGTATCTTGATGATTGTTCTGAGCAACGATCGGGCTTACCCGATCTTCACAAACTTTCTCAAATTTGATTTAACCAAGATGTCTTTGGTTCCGGACCCACAACTGGCCTTTGAACTGCGCTTTGGCCCGGCGGTGGCGGTTTTCTTGCTGCTTTCGGCGGTGGCGCACTTCTTCCTGGCTACCATCGGCTACAAGCTGTATATTAAGAACTTGAAGAAGGGCATGAATCCTGTCCGGTTCTACGAGTATGCCCTCTCCTCTTCGGTCATGATCGTGCTGATCGGTATGCTGGTTGGCCTGTATGATCTGGGCGCATTGATCCTGATCTTCGGCATCAACGCCATGATGAACCTGTTCGGCATCATGATGGAATATCACAACCAGTACACCAAGAAGACCGATTGGACAGCCTTCATTTACGGTTCAGTCGCCGGGATCATCCCCTGGATTGTGATTGTGCTGTACTTCGTCGGCTCCCTGGCGGGTGAGGGCGGCGAGCCGCCGGCGTTTGTCTACGCCATCGTGCCCACTTTGTTCGTCTTCTTCAATATCTTCGCCATCAACATGATCCTGCAATACAAGAAGGTTGGCCCCTGGAAGGATTACCTCTTTGGCGAGCGTTTCTACATCATCCTCAGCCTGGCCGCCAAGACCGTCCTGGCCTGGATCATCTTCGCCGGAACGCTGGCGCCAGTCTAAACGATCGGTAAATCCCTGAAGCTAGCAAAAGCAGCGCTGAAAACCAGCGCTGCTTATTGTTTTTCCAGCCCGGCCAGCATTTCCCGCCAGCGTTTGGCTGCCTGCGCCGGGGTGGTGACCGCGAACCGCACGCTCCCCGCGCCGGGCGGACACTGCGCCAGCAGGGGCAAATCGGCGGTGGACACCACGCCAATCTTGGCATAGCCGCCGGTGGCCTGGCGGTCTGCCATTAGAATCACGGGTTGGCCATCGCCGGGCACCTGCACCGAGCCAGGGGGTGTCCCTTCGGAGAGGATATCCGCCGCGGAACAATGCTCCAGCCGCGGGCCTGCCAGGCGGTAACCCATCCGGCTGCAGGCCGGGGTCAGGCGGTAGGAGCTGGTGAGCAGGGTCTGCCAGGCGGCAGCGGTGAAATGATCAGCCTGCGGTCCCGGAATCAGGTGCAGCAGGAGGTCATCCGCATAGGCCGGGCGGGCGGCAAGTGGCAGGCTGACCCCGGCCTTTAGCATCAGGGCATGGAGCGGGGCATGTGAGCCGACCGGCAGGTGGTCTCCCGGGCGCAAGGCTCGTCCTTCCAGCCCGCCAAAACCCCCGGCAAGGCAGGTGGATCGGGAGCCGAGTATGAGCGGGGTCTGGATTCCCCCGCTGAAAGCCAGGCAGCACCAGCCCGGCGTATCCTCCGGCAGCAACTGGATAAGCTCGCCGCGGCGGGCTACCGCGGCCATCCACAGCGGCAGCGGGCGGCCCTCCACCCGTAGCTGCCAACCGCGGCCAGCCGCTGCCAGCAGCAGATCTTGCCCGGCCAGCAATTGCACTTCGCCCAGGGCGGCTTCCAGGCCGGCAGCCTCCGGCGGGTTGCCGGTCAGCCGGTTGGCAGCCCGCAGGGCAAACCCATCCATGGCTCCGCCCACCGGAACGCCAAAACGTTCCCAGCCCCGGCGACCAATATCTTGCACGGTCAACAAGCCCTTGGAAACCAGTACTTGCAGGCTCATGGCAGGTGTTCCACCGGACGGAAGGTCACGCGATCCCCGGGTGCCAGCAGGCAGGGAGGATCGGCCAGCGGGTTGAAAAAAACCAGGTTTGTGCGGCCGATGAGTTGCCAGCCGCCGGGCGATTCGATGGGATAGACCCCGGTCTGGCGTCCGGCGATGCCTACGGATCCGGCGGGGACGCTTTTGCGGGGGGTTGCCAGGCGGGGGGCGGCGATGCGCTCATCCATCTCACCCAGGTAGGCAAACCCGGGTGTAAACCCCACCAGGTACACCAGGTATTCCCGCCCGGCATGCAGGCGGATGACCTCGTCTATTGCCAGGTGTTTGGCTGCCGCAAGCGAGGCCAGGTCTGGCCCATCATAGAGGGTGGGGATTTCAAGGCTGCGTCCGGGCGGTGGGGCCTGGGCGTCCAACCGTTCTTCCAGGATCGAAGCAACCCACTGCTGGATTTGGTCGCCTGGAATGATGAGGGGATCAAAATGTAACAACAGGCTGGCGTAACCCGGCACGGCTTCCCCCAGGCCTGGCAGAGGATTTTGAGCCAGGCGGGCAGCCAGGGCGTGCACCCTGCGGGAGGTTTGAGGGTTAATTTCCTCGCCCACCTCAATCAGCAGGGCAGAATCGCCGGCCGGTTTGATACGAAAGGAATCCATGAGGAATATTATAGCGGTAATGGAGAAAATTCCCCGCTGGAGGGGAAAAGATTGCCAGCCCCCTGCACGGGGTTGGTAAATGAAGGGCGGATTAATACCCGCTTAAGAATACTGTAATTTCGTTTCATGCGGTTAACAGGTACAATATCATCAGGGTGCATCCGATGGTTGGAGCTTGGCCATGCAACGCAGAGTACCGCTTTTCTGGCTGGTGATTGCTTTTTTCCTCGCTTTTCAAGTATTCATCCTGGTTCGCCAGGTGATGATGATGAATACCCAGGTCGAGGCGTTTCAACGCGCCTCCGAAACCACAGCCATTCAACACGCCAGCGCCGTCTCCCAGGTCATCCTCAAGGATGCCGCGACCGGGAACTGGCAGGCCGTTCAAAACACGCTCGTCTCGTTTTCCCGCCTGGGGATCGGCTCCAACTTCCAGGTGGTGGATGCAGAAGGCGCCATCCTGGCGGATAGTGAAGCTGCCAGCCCGCATGGTGTGCGGGAAATTGCGGATCTGGAGAGTTACCTTTTTGAAAACCAGGTGAAATTGTTGCCCTACGGGCAAAACGGCGCGCTGGTGATTGTTCCGCTGGCGGAACGGGCGGCCCTGCCGCGCCACATGCTGCTGCACCAGGCGAACTGGCAGGCGGAGTATGTGGCTTTACAGGGGCAGCTCTTATCCCGGCTGCGCCTGACCTTGATCGTGGCCTTTTTCAGCCTGGCCGGGCTGGCTTTTGTCCTGTGGCAATTGGTGATCCGCCCGGTGGATAAGCTGCGCCGCCTGACGGAAAGCGGCCTGGAAATGGGCGGCCTGCCCCCGGATGAATTGAAGCTGCCGCGCTTCACAATTGGCGAGCTGGAGAACCTGAAAATCTCGTTCATCCAGATGCTGGATCAAATCCGCAGCCAGCAAGCCCGCCTGGATGAAAACAACCGCATGTTGGAAGCCACGGTGGAAGACCGCACTCGCCAGTTGCAGCGCCGGAATACCGAATTAATCACCCTCAACCGCCTCTCTCACATCACCCTGGAATCTCCTTCCCTGCCGGATGCCTACCAGGCAACGGTGGTGGTCATCAGCTCGGCTACCCGCTTCCCGATGGTCGCCATTGAGCATTACGATAGCGATCATGACCTGATGGTTCTGATGGCCGCCACAGGGATGGACCTGACCGCCAAAACGATTGGCCTGGAAACGCCGGTCTTGCAGACCCTCTCCGGGGTGGCCGCGCGGACCGCAAAACCCGTGGTTGAAAGCGGAACGATCCCCATTGCCAACCAGTTTGGCGAAGAAGTCAAGACCTTTGTTGCCATCCCGATGCTTGCCAACCAACGGGTGATGGGCGTATTGAGCCTGGCCAGCCCCGTAGAGCAAACGGTAGATCAACAGCAGCTTGAATGGTACACCACCCTTGCCAACCAGTTTGTGGCCTTCACGGGTCGCTCCCGGGCGGAAAGTGACTTAAAGGAAAAGGATGAACGCCTGACCCTGGCTCTGGAAGGGGCGGAGCAGGATATCTGGGATATGAACCTGAAGACTCAGCGCATCCGCCTGGGGCCGCTTTGGGCGGAGCTGATGAGCCTGCCCGCCGGTGAAACAGAGATGGAAATGAGCGCCTGGGAGGCTGCCATGCTGCCCGAAGACCGGGCACGGGTGCGGGCCATTATGCAGCAGGCCATTCAAGAACGGCGGGCGGCCAGTATGGAATACCGGGTCATCTTGCAGCACGGAGAGGTGCGCTGGATCCGCAGCCGGGGCCGGGTGGTCAATTGGGACCAGGCCAACCGTCCATTGCGAGCGGTGGGCATCTTCCATGATATTACAGCCCTGAAAGAACTGGAAATTGAACGCGACCGTTTGTTGGAATCCGAAAGTGAACAGCGGGAACTGGCCCAGGCCTTGAGAGAAACCGGCGTGGTGCTCACCGCCACCCTCGATCTGGACACCGTATTGGACCAACTGCTCAACCAGATCCCGCGTCTCATCCCCTGTGATGTTGCTTCTCTCCTGATGGTCGAAG
>CALESS010000505.1 GCA_937907495.1 uncultured Anaerolineaceae bacterium | reverse complement strand
AAGGCGCGAGCCAAACACCACCCGCGAAAACAGGTCGCGGCTGTTGCCGTCAATGCCAAATAAATGCTGGGGTTGATCGGCGGGGCAGCCCAGTAAGTGGATGCACGGCGTATCCCGCCGCTTGACATCTTTTAGCACTTCAATCGGGTTATAGGGGGCAATCACATCTGCAAAAATAGCCATGATGAGCAGTAAGAGCAGCAAAACCATGCCCAATTGCGCCGAGCGGTGGCGCATCAATCGGCGTAGCGCATCCTGGGCCGGTGTGCGATATTTCATGGTGGAGCGGGTTTCGACAGGAGGGGTAAGGGTGGCGGTCATGGTTCACTCCAACCGGATGCGTGGATCAAGATAAGCGTACGAAAGATCAACCAGCAAATTGACCAGCACAAAGATAATGGCAATCACCAGGGTAAAACCCTGGATCACCGGGTAATCACGTGCGAGAATGGCCTGTACCAGGCTGGTGCCCACCCCCGGCAGCGAGAAGACCGTCTCGGTCAGCACTGCCCCGGAAAGCAGGGAGCCGGTCTCGATTCCAATGATGGTCACAATGGGTATCATGGCGTTGCGCATGGCGTGTTTGGAAATCACCAGCCGCTCAATCAACCCCTTGGCCCGGGCTGTGCGGACGTATTCCCGCCCCATGACCTCCAGCAGGCTGGAGCGGGTCATGCGGGCGATGATCGCCATCGGAATTGTGCCCACGGCGATGGAGGGCAGGATCAGATGATACAACGAACTGCCAAAGACTTTCCAGTTGCCGGTGAATAGGGCATTAAAAAAGGCCGTATTGGAAACCAAATCCACCACAAAGCGTGGGAAGCCGCCCAGGTTCTGCAAGCCCCATAACGAGGCAAGGGGGGTCAGGCTGACCCCGGCATCAAACCTGCCGGAAGGTGGAATGAAGAATGGCGTATCCCGCAGCACCAGCGCGAAGAAATAGGCCAACAACAACCCCAGCCAGAAGACCGGCATTGAAACTCCAATGTTAGCCCCGATCATGCTGATCGTATCCACCGCCGAATTATGCTTCAAGGCGGAAATCACCCCGAATAAAATGCCGAAAAATGTAGAGAAGAGCATGGCACTCAAGGTCAGTTCAATCGTCATGGGCAGCCGTTCAGAAATAATGCTGACCACCGGGCGTCCAAAGCGCAGCGAATCACCCAGGTCCCCCGTGACAATATTAACGATGTATCGTCCAAATTGCTTCAGGATACTGTCATTCAGGCCGTAGCGTTCCATGAAGGCTTCGCATTTTTCCGGCGTGGCACGTTCCCCCAACATGGTGACGCACGGATCACCTGGAATCAGGCGCACAATGGCAAAGGTGATGAGCAGAATCCCAATCATCACCGGGATTAAGAGAAATAAACGCCGCACGAGAAATTGGAGCATGCTGGATATTCACCACCGAGCAGAGGATTGGATGAGGCCAGCCCCGTCCGTTGCCGGGAGCCGGGGCTGGCCCCGTAAAGCATCAAACTTGGTTCAGTCGGTTAGGGGGCTGCGTTCAAGAACGAGCCATAGAAGGTGCTGAAGTATTCAAACGTGGTGGTGCGGCCCACATGAGTCGGGCTGGACGCATCCCATTGCGCCAGGAAGGAAGCCACCACATCACCGGCATCCAGCTTATCGCCGTTATGGAAGGTGACGCCCGAGCGCAGTTTGAAGGTCCATTCCGTCAGGTCAGCATTCGATTCCCAGGTTTCGGCCAGGCCGGGGCGAACTTCCACGCCGCCTACCTCATAAGAAAGCAGGGATTCGTAAACCTGCTCGCAGGCGCGCAGGGTTTCGCCATCGGTTTCATCGGCACACCACAGGGCAGCCGGTTCACCATTCTGCATCCAGACGAGGGTGTCTTTGCCGTTGTTCATGGCTGCAAACAGCTCATTGCTCAACGGGCTGGAGTGGGCACCGGCAACATCGGCCTTGAAGGCCGTGGCGGAACCACCATGGGCAACCGGGATCATCGGGATGTATTCCTTGATCAGCTCGTTGACCTTGTCATAATGCACCTGGCGTTGGGCCAGATCGGTGATCTTGCCGGCGGCGCGGATTTCTTCTACCAGGTCCGGGAATTGGGCACCGAACTGCAGGTTGGCATCGGCGGCAAAGTGGTAATCATAGAAGTTGGTGGCATCCGGGTAATCTGCGCCCCAACCCAGCATATAGAAGCCCTTCTGTCCGGCAGAGGTTGCATCAATGAAAGCAGCCGATTCCATCTGCTCAATATTGACCTTCAAACCAACTTCGGCCAGTTGAGCCTGGATTTCCACGGCGACTTTATCGGGGGTGGGCAGGTAGCCGCGCACCACATTACGATAGGAGAGGGTGATTTC
>CALESS010000504.1 GCA_937907495.1 uncultured Anaerolineaceae bacterium | reverse complement strand
CGCGCGTGTTGCGCGAGAACCTGCTGCGCCTGGAGGCCATTCCGCTGGTGCTGCAACGCTGGCCGCAAGCACGCTTCGTCTGCCTGGCTATGGCCGGTCAGCCGGAAGCCACGGATTGGGTGGAGCGCCTGAAACTGGGAGCAAATGTGCGCCTGCTGCCGTACCTGCCGCAGACCCAGGTTTGGGATCTCTTCAAGCAAGCCGGCATCACTGTTTCTGTCAGCGAGCATGATGGCACGCCCAACACCCTGCTGGAGGCCATGGCCTGCGGCTGCTTCCCGGTGGTGGGGGATATCGAATCGCTGCGCGAGTGGATCACACCCGGCATCAACGGCATGCTGGTCGAGCCTACCAAACCCCAATCCCTGGCCGATGCCCTGCTGACCGCCCTGGATCATCCGGAATTACGCACCCGGGCCGCCGAAATCAACCAGAAGCTGATTCGCCAGCGGGCCGAAGTCAACCTGGTGCGAGCCCAGATGGAGATTTTCTACCAACAGGTGCTCTCCAGCACCACAAAACCGGTATAATTAGACAGATTTTGCCTTTCAAAATACCCGTATGACTTTTTCATCCACCTGTAAGGAAAGATTAGCTGTGAGATTGAAACCACTTACCCCCCCGATTCAAGACCGCTTGCGTGGCATTGCCGTGGGTGCTGCCCTTGGGGATGCCTTCGGAATGCCGCTCGAGTTTCAGTCGCAGCGCTCTGCCGCCCAGATGGTGGTGGAGATGCAGCGCGGGCGCCTGCCTGCGGGCCATTTCACCGATGATACCGAAATGGCGCTGGCCCTGGCAGAATCTCTGCTGGTCGAGCGGCCGCTCAATCCATTGGATTTAACCCGCCGTTTTGTTAGCTGGTATCGCAGCAACCCGGAGGATATTGGTATCCAGACTTCCACCATCCTGCGCCACGCCAGCCAGGGCGAACCCGCCCTGCAGGTGGCTGCCGAATTTCTCAAAACCAATCCCGAAGCCGCCGGAAACGGCTCCCTGATGCGCTGCTGGCCCGTTACCCTGGCCTATTGGAATGACCTGCCTGCGCTGATGGAAACCAGCGCCCTGCAAAGCCGCATGACCCATGCCCACCCGGATTGCGTGAATGCCTGTGTGGTGATCAACCTGCTGCTGGCGTTGTTGGCCCAGGGCGAGGATATTCCCGCTGCCATCCGCCAGGCACTGGAACTGGCAGGGCATCCGTTAAATGTGACCGAGCGGGTGGAAGAAGCTCCCCGCAAGCTGCGCAGTGAATTGCCCAATTCCGGCTGGGTGCTGCACACCCTCGAAGCCGCGATCTGGGGACTCACCACCACCAATAATTTCAAAGATGCCATCATCCAGGTGGCTAACCTGGGGCACGATGCGGATACCGCGGCCACCGTGGCTGGGGCGTTGGCCGGGGCCGCTTACGGCCTGATGGATATCCCCCTCCAATGGCGAAAACTCCTGAGCGGCGAATGGCCGCTCGGCAGCCGCACCATGTGGCAGGATATCGGTTTCATTGACCTGGCCGACCGCCTGGCGAACACCTGATCCGCCGGATATTCTGCAAAGAAGCTGGCACACACCAAAACAGGGATGGGTTCAAACCCATCCCTGTTTTTTGCTTTTTATCAGTCCGATGTGCGCTTAAACCAAGGATTATTCCTTAAACCGCACATAGATCACCGAGGTTCCCTCTTTGCTCTTCACCTCTTTGATCTCAAGCGAATCCTTGTAGGAGCGGATGAGGGTGGAAAGCTGTTTGTAGCCGTAGGTACGCGAGTCAAACCCGGGGTCCAATTGCCGAATGTGGTGCCCCAGCGTGCCCAAAAAAGCCCAACCGTCATCCTGCACGGCGATATCAAAAGCCGAGTGCAATAACGGCAGCGGATCGGGGCCGTTCGTTTCCGGCTCTTTCACCACTTCCGGCTGCTCCGGCACGGCGGCGGCCGGTTGCTTCTTGGGGCTGCGGCGGGTGCTGCTGGCAGCCGGCGGGCGCGAAGGTTTGGGCGGCTCCACCAGGTTCTCGGTATAGACGAACACATCACAGGCGTTCACAAACGCCCGCGGGGTGGTCTTCTTGCCGATGCCCATCACAAAGAAGCCCTTCTCGCGGATGCGGGTCGCCAGCCGGGTGTAATCCGAATCGGAGGAAACCAGGCAGAAGCCGTCAATCCCCCCGGTGTAGAGCGTATCCATGGCGTCAATAATCATGGCGCTATCGGTGGCATTCTTGCCGACGGTGTAGCGGAATTGTTGGATGGGTTGAATGGCGTGCGTTTGCAGGGTGTCTTTCCAGCCAGACATGTTGGCGGTGGTCCAATCGCCGTAAATCCGGCGGATCATCACCAGGCCATACTTGCTAGCCTCGGCCAGCATCTTCTGGATGAGCGAGGGTTGGGCGTTATCGCCGTCAATCAGCATCGCGATGCGGTAATTGCCCGCACCGAGAGGTGTTCTTTCAATATTCATTTCTTTCTTCATATTCCTTTATTTATTCCCTCCCCGCATTATACCCCCTTTGCAGAATCCCGGGGGGTGGCGGTTTAACTGCGGATATAGAGTAAGTATAAGCCGCCAAAATACATCAACATCAGGGCCAGCGCGTCCAGTTCGATGAAGCCAATCCGTTTCTCCAGCTTGGCCAGGTTGCCGATCAGCCCCATGCCGGTCATTAACAGGCCCAGGATGCCGATCAACAGGAAGGAAGGATCAATCGCCGCCAGGAAGCGCCCCTGGGTGAAGAACACATCCGTCAGGCCGATGGCAAACATGTTGAACATGTTGCTGCCAAACAGGTTGCCAATCGCCATATCGGCCGCCCCAATTTTGATGGCCGCCAGGGTGGTCACCATTTCCGGCGCGGAGGTGACCAGTGCCACCAGGGTGGTGCCGTTAAAGGTTAGGCCCCGGCCG
>CALESS010000503.1 GCA_937907495.1 uncultured Anaerolineaceae bacterium | reverse complement strand
AATAAGTTCTTGGAAAATAGCTGGTTCGAAGGTCCATTTTGCTTGGAGTATTTGGGTTCCTGTAGGGAAGATTTATTCTTCCAACCATTCCGGAGCAGACCCAGATTGATAATGTGATTATGATCGCTGTGCCGTTTATCTGTTATTTTGTGGCAATCTTGTTGGTCTACATCTTCGTGATCAACCTGTCCTCCCAAATCCTCAGCTATCGGGTTTCTGTCAGGGTTTACAAACCGGTGAATTTCGTCATTATTGCGGGGATCATCGGCGGTATTTTAATGATGCTGCAACCCTTTACGATTGTTCTTTTCCGCATCAGCTTCATGGTGGTTTTGGTTTCGTTGCTCCTGTTTATGATTTGGAGCCACATTACCCCGGCCCATGTAGCAGAGGATGAAGAAGAATAGGCCCCTGGCGGACAGGCAGGATTCTCGACAGGCTGGCGGGGTGAATCCCTGGAAAAACCTCTGGATGGATGTAACTCATTCCCTGGCTGTTGGAACCCTGAAACTTGTATTCATTATTGGCGGTTTGTGAAAAGCCATTAAAAATTATCATAACGACTTGGAAGGCAGGAGAAAAATGACCCATTCATTTGAACCCAAACCAGAGCATAAATTCGTTTTCGGTTTGTGGACGGTCGGCAGTACCGGCCGCGATCCATTTGGCGAGCCCGTTCGCAATAAGTTAAGCCCCGTGGAGCTGGCCCGCCTGATCGCCGAGGTGGGGGCTTACGGCGTAAACCTCCACGATAATGACCTGATCCCGATTGATGCCACCCCCGCTGAGCGGGATAAAATCAAGGCGGATTTTCATAAAGTGCTGGCAGAGACCGGCCTGGTGGTGCCCATGGCGACCACCAACCTCTTCAGCGACCCGGTCTTCAAGGATGGCGCTTTCACTTCCAATGATCCACGGGTGCGAGCCTACGCCCTGCAAAAAACGTTGAACGCCATTGACCTGGGCGCCGAGTTTGGAGCCAAGGTCTATGTCTTCTGGGGCGGCCGCGAGGGTGTGGAAACGGATGCCGCCAAGAATCCGGTGAACGCATTGCGCTGGAACCGCCAGGCGATGAACTTCGTTTGCGAGTACATCCTGGATAAAAAGTATGACATGAAGGTGGCATTGGAGCCCAAACCCAACGAGCCTCGCGGCGACCTCTACATGCCAACCATCGGCCACATGCTGGCCTTCATCGAGACGCTGGATCACCCGGAAATGGTGGGCGTCAACCCCGAAACTGCTCATGAGCATATGGCAGGTCTCAACTTTCTGCATGGGGTAGCCCAGGCCTGGGAACGCGGCAAGCTCTTCCACATTGATCTCAATGATCAGCGCTTTGGCCGCTATGACCAGGATTTCCGCTTTGGCATGGTGGATATCAAATCCGCCTTCTTCCTGGTCAAATTCCTGGAGGATGTTAAGTACACGGGCGCCCGCCACTTTGACGCTCATGCCTTCCGCACCGAAGATTATGAAGGGGTGAAAGACTTTGCCCGCGGTTGTATGCGCACTTACTTAATCTTGAAGGAAAAGGCTGAACAATGGAACGCAGATGCTGAAATCCAGGCTTTGGTGGCCGATGTGACCGCCGACCTGGAGGGAGCCTCCGCCCTCACCGGGCCGTATAGCGCAGCCCAATTGGAGAAAGTACGCAATGCCCGGCTGGATCGCACGGTATATGCCCGGCGCGGCTTGAACTATGAACGCCTGGACCAGTTGACGATGGAAGTGCTGCTGGGTGTGCGCTAAACGAAAGAGATTTACATGAGAAAATTCATTGGTCTGGATATTGGTACGACTGGTGCAAAAGCCCTGCTCATTTCTGAGCAGGGCAGTATTATCGCCACCGCCACCATCGAGTACCCGCTTTATACACCCTTTCCGCTGTGGAGCGAGCAGGAACCGGAGGATTGGTGGCAGGCTTCCCTCCAGGTTTTGCAACAGATCATAGACCGGTCTGGGGTAGAGCCGGGTGAGATCACTGCCATCGGTCTGACCGGCCAGATGCACGGCGCGGTCTTCCTCGATTCTCAACAGCAGGTGATTCGCCGGGCGTTGTTGTGGAATGACCAGCGCACTGCTGCTGAATGCCAGCAAATCACGGAGGTGATTGGCCGGGAGCGCTTGATTGACCTGGCAGGCAACCCCGCCCTGACGGGTTTCCAGGCGCCGAAAATTCTCTGGCTGCGCAACCACGAGCCGCAAGCCTACGCCCGGCTGAAAAAAGTGCTGTTGCCCAAGGATTATATCCGCCTGAGGTTGACCGGCGAATTTGCCACCGATTGTTCGGATGCGGCGGGTACCTTGCTGCTGGACCTGCGCCAGCGGGACTGGAGCCGCGAGATCTGTGAAAGGTTGGATATCCCCCTCGATTGGCTGCCGCGGGTGTTTGAAGGCTCGCAGATCACCGGCACGCTGTTGCCGCAGATTGCCGAGACACTGGGCTTGCCCGCCGGCATCCCGGTGGTGGCGGGCGGTGGGGATAATGCGGCCGCGGCGGTGGGCACGGGCATTGTACGCCAGGGCTTGGTGAGCAGCAGCATTGGAACCAGTGGGGTGCTTTTTGCCCACAGCGATGATATCACCCTCGATCCACTGGGCCGCTTGCATACCTTTTGCCATGCCGTGCCCCATAAAAATCACCTGATGGCTGTCACCCTTTCGGCGGGCAATTCTTTCCGCTGGCTGCGGGCTACCCTGCAAGAGGTGGCTCAATTGGCGGGTTCCCCCACCCGCCT
>CALESS010000502.1 GCA_937907495.1 uncultured Anaerolineaceae bacterium | reverse complement strand
GGTGGAAGCTGAAAGCCCGTATTGCCCGCTAACCTCCTGGGCATATTCGAGGGAAAAATCTTGCGCCACAGGCGATCCCCAGGCCGAATCTGGCAGGAACAGGATTTGTTCTTGTTGTAAACGGCTTATCCATTTTCGCTGCCCCAGGAGCTCCAGGCCAGCCAGGGAGGCAGGTTGCTTCAAGTCCAGCAGAAAGATGGGAATGTGGCTCTTCTCGGCGGCCTCCAGTAAGATTTTAAGCCCATGCCGCTGGCCGAATGGCCCGGTATGGACACCTTCCCAGCGGCGCAATAATTGCGCCGGGGTGGCAGCGGGGAAACTATCCCAGAAGGTCAGAAGAAGATAGGCTGGAGAGGGTGGGGCCGCCTGGCTGGAGATCAGAGGAGTTGGGAGCAGATTATCCCCCGGGGCGGGGATGACCTCGACCTGGAAATGAAAGGCCGGGGTGGAACAAATTTCAGACAGGGCAACTTCAAGGACCAGTGCATCCAGGGCCGGGTTACGAAATACGAGAACACCCTGCTCTTGCGGTGGGTGGAGACCCACTTGAATAGTCGGAGAAGCAGCGGCTGGCAGGTAGAGGATGAAATCTGGTTGTGCGGGTTGCGAAAGAACAGGTGAGTTGGTGTAGATTGAGAGCCGAAAATCTGAATCCTGGTGCAGGGGGTAATCGAGCAGATCGAAACGGAACTGGCAGGTTGACTGGCTGGAGCGGAAGTAGGCGGCGATAATGCCTGCAGGGGAATGGGCGGTGGAAAGCCAGCGCACATCCGCCATCTGCCAGCCAATCCAGGGGGAAGGAGGTGTGTTGGGCAGGGGGATGCAGCTTGAGAAAACGAGTGAGAGGAGAAGAAGGCGGGTGAAAGTGTTAAATAAAAGAGCGTCCCTGGGCAGACTCGAACTGCCGCTTCTGGCTTCGGAGGCCAGCGCTCTATCCACTGAGCTACAGGGACGTTTGACGGGGATCATTTTACCATGATAAGCACTGCTTGTTAATGGATGGAGGGAGAGAGAGCAGAAATCTGGAGCCGCAACTGATCAATGGTTGCTAGGTTGTCCTGCTCATCACCCAGGGCTTGATATTGGTGCTTTTTGTACGCCAATTCTCCGCATAAGGCAAAAAACTGATCCACTCCTTTTCGATTTCCGCTTCGCCAGGTCTGCAAGCGGGTGCGAGTCTGGCGGAGTGGAGAACAGGCCACCTGGTATTGCTCCGGGGTGAGGGTGCCCAGTTGAATTTCTCCGGCCAATTGCTCGACCATCAGGCGGCGTTCACGGTAGATCATGTAGGCGATGAAGAGCAGCATTGCCAGCCAGCCCGACCAATCCAAAAATGTGCCAAAAACACATAACAAGCCATTGGTGGAGATGGCCAGGGCATTGTGGAAACTGTGGGTGAACACAGCGATACACCAGCCAAGGCTGGGAGCGAGAAATTTAAGTATCCCGCCTTTGGCACCCCGGGCAATTGCCAGGCCAATTCCGATAAATGAGGTGTAGAAGGGGTGTTGCCAGCCGACCACAATGGCACGAATGAAGGTCATCTCGAAAATACCGGATATGCCATTGGACTGATAGCCATAGGTGTAAATGTAGTAGGCATTTTCAGTGGCGGCAAAGCCGAGGGCGGTGATGGCGGCGTAGATAATCCCATCCAGCACCGAATCAAACTCCTTACGGATAAAGAAAAAGACAAAGAGAACTGCCAGGCCTTTGAGAGTTTCTTCCACCAGGGGGGCGATGATGGCCGTGGAAGTGAAATTAGCCGCTGTCTCCGATCCGGTTAATGAATAAAGGGTGATACCGGTGAAGGTGTTGATAATGAATGCGCCTCCGGCGGCAAAGACCGCTCCCCAGAGAAAAACGTTGCGCAACAGGCGCCGGGGTTCTTTCTCGTAGCGATCCAGCCAGGTAACCAGGCTGGCATAAAGGAACATCGGAACGAAACCTAAAAAGATGGAAAGAAAAATACCCATGAGTCCCCCAAAAATGAGGATGAAAGAGGATAGGTTATTGTAGCATCACTGTTCGCCAAACAGGAGTTGCATCCGTTCGAAGCGGGTATCTAAAGGGTCATAGCCCAGGGCGGAAATGACTTCCTCCGGCCGGCCGGTTGCACCATCGCGAGCGGCGAGGTGCATCTGCAGGTGCGGGTTGAGGGGGTTCGATGTTTGTAGAACTTCAAGGTTGTGAACCAAGGGCCGCAGATCATAAGGTTTGTTACGCCGGACTCGGAGGATTTGCGGAGAGGCGAGGAAGGTGAAGACGGATTGGTCCAATAAATCCGCAGAGAAAGGGATCAAAAAAGTGGCCTGGTAGATGGTGGAAGTAACCTGCGTTTGCAGGGCGGGGGTTCGCAAATCTTCTTCTGCCAGACTGATAATTTCAATGCCGGGTGGTAAGGCGGGGAGCAAAGCGGGTGATATTTCATCCAATGGAACTTCGGGCTGCAACCAGAAATCCAGAACTTCCATGCGGCTGATCATGCCAAGCGGGAGGGGACAGGCCTGGTTGATCTTGGGTTGCGGGTGGAACCCCTGGCTATACATCAGCGGCAGGCGGGCGCGGCGGAAAGTGCGCTCCCAGACGATTTGCATATCCAAATGACCGGTGTAGCGCAGCGGCTGGGAACGGGAGAAGGTCAGGCGAATACGCTGCATCAGAGGGTCTCCTGCAAGGGAATTGTGACGGAGCGAATTTTCCCGGCGGTTACTTCCGGGCATTTCCAACCTTCACCGGGGTTTGCCTGGCGCAGGTCTTTGAACAGGGGCAGGATTCCGCAGGCGTAACATTGGTTGCGGCAATCCGGGCGGAGACGGCCTTCCAAGCTCCAGCGGTATTCCTCTGTCAGGTACTTGCGCGTCACTCCCGCCTGGATGTGCTCCCAGGGGAAGGTTTCATCAATAAAACGCTCCCGATGGGTATAGAAGCTGGAATCGAGACCTTGTTCGGTGAAGGCTTGCTGCCAGAGATCAAAATGGTTCTCATCCTGCCAGGCATCAAATTTCGCACCGAGCTGCCAGGCTCTTTCGATCACCGAGGAAAGGCGGCGGTCACCGCGGGATAACCACGCTTCCAGCATGGTCTCACGCGGATCGGTCCAATTGAGTTTCAGTCCAGGACCCCCTAACCTCCGGCGTAATAATTCCTGCTTGGCCTGGATCTGCTCGATACCATCCATCGCCACCCATTGGAAGGGTGTGTGCGGCTTGGGGACAAAAGTACTAACGCCCACGTTTAAGCTTGCCTTGCGGCCCATCACTTTTCGGCCCACACTGATCACGGCCTGGCATAAGCTGGCGATTGCCGCAACATCCTCCAGTGTTTCGGAAGGATGGCCGATCATGAAGTAAAGTTTGATGGTCTTCCAACCGCGAGAATAAATCTCACGGGCAGTATCCAGCAGCATTTGATCCGGAATGGGTTTATTGATGGTGTTGCGCATCCGTTCGGTGGCGGCTTCCGGGGCCAGGGTAAAGCTGGATTGCCGGGAACCCTGAAGTCGTTCGAGCAAATCCACTGAGGTGGATTCAATGCGCAAGGAAGGAAGTGAGATGGTGAGATGGCGACCGGAAAAGTGATCGGAAACTGCATTGACCAGCTCGAGGATGTGCGTATAGTCAGAGGAGGAAAGGGAGAGCAGCGCGATTTCTTCAAATCCGGTTTGCTGCAAAGCCTCCTCCAGGGAGGACACAATTTCCGGGATGGATCGTTCCCGCACCGGGCGGTTGATCATCCCTGCATGACAGAACCGGCAGCCGCGGGTGCAGCCACGCATGATCTCCACCGATACCCGGTTGTGCACAACATTGATCGAAGGGACGATAAAATGGGTGGGAGGCGGCGGCAGTTTGGCTACGATGCGTTTCTGGACCTTTGCCGGCGTGGCTGAATCCAATGGCGTAATTGCCTGTATCGTTCCATCCGGATTGTAGATGGGAGAATAGAGGGTGGGAACATACACCCCCCACAGTTTTGCCAGCCGGTGCAGGAGGACGGATCGGCTCTCTTGCAAAGATTTGGATTCTTGAACCTGGTTAATGATTTCCTGCATCACCTCTTCACCCTCTCCAATTACGAAGGCATCCATAAAAGCAGACATCGGCTCCGGATTGAAGCAGGCATGACCACCGGCGATGATGAGCGGGTGTTCCTCAGACCGTTCGGCAGAGCGAAGCGGAATCCCCGCCAGGTCAAGCAGGTTGAGGGTGTTGGTGTAGAGGGTTTCGTAGGGCAGGGTAAAGCCAATAATGTCGAAATCCGTCAGGGCGTGTTTGGATTCGAGGGAATAGGCAGGGATTTGCTCCCGGCGCATGAGGGCTTCCATATCATGCCAGGGGGTATAGGCTCGTTCCGCCAGGGCATCCGGACGGCGATTGATATCCTGGTAGAGGATTGCCAGGCCAAGGTTGGGAAGCCCTAAATCATAAATATCGGGGAAAACAAGCGCAACCCGGGTGGGGGTTTCCTGCCAATTTTTGAGGGTGCTATTATATTCGCCTCCCGTGTACCGACCGGGTTTCTCAACGCGCAGCAGGTGGCGTTCTAAAAACGATTGAATTTCCAGCGGGGTCTTACCCATAAATATCTCCGAAACCTATTGATAAATGAACATAATACTGCAACGATAGATCATGCGCAGTCGAAAGGGATGTCACTTCTAGAACATGGCAGCTTATTATAACTGAAAATTAAAACGTTCCCTTGTACATTCCGCCATCCAGGTTGAGCATCACACCGGTCATAAAGGAGGCTGCCGGAGAGACCATAAAAGCCGCAACCCGGCCAAACTCTTCAGGGGTGGCAATGCGTCCGAGAGCACTTTCGCGGGATAATTTTTGCATTTCTTCATCGAGGGTTGAATTGTTGATTTGCGCCCGATAGCGCATCAAATCATAAACACGCTCTGTTTCCGTCCAACCGGGGAGGATGGAGTTAAAGCGGATATTTTGGCTGCCAAGTTCCAGGGCCAGCGTCTTGGTCAGACCCACGGTAGCCGCGCGAATACTGTTGGATAAAACGAGGTTTGGAATGGGTTGTTTGACGGAATAGGAGGTAACCGTCAGAACGCTGGCTGCGCTGGAACGCCTCAATAGTGGGAGGGAGGCGCGAATCAGGCGCACCTGGCTCATGAAAGAAAGATCAATGGCTTTTTGCCAGGCAGTATCATCAAAACTTTCAAATTGCCCGGAGGGCGGACCGCCGGCATTGGCTACCAGGATATCCAGGCTGCCGAGGCTCATTTGAACCGCGGCGATCAATTCTGCGGGGAAGGTGGGGCTGGTGACATCGCCCGGAATGGGGTATACCTCACTTGAGGTTTCCCGCTTGATGCGGGAGGCAGCCTCGGATAATTTCTCCGGATGGCGGGCGTTGATAATGACACAAGCACCCTCCCTGGCAAGGGCCATGGCAACCGCAAACCCAAGTCCGCGGCTGGCGCCAGTGATTAATGCTTTCATACCTTTTAATTGCAGATCCATGCTATTTCCTCCGGCAGACGATTAGAAAAATTCGATGTTCTCTTCGATCAGTTCAATATCTCTGAAGTTCTGGGCAATGAAATCCAGGGCTTTTTGCAGTAGTTGGCGGGAGTGATCCGGGTTGTTGGAGAGGCAGGCGCAGGCGATGACTGCGGAAGTGTGACTATCCAACTGATCTACTTCGGCGGCGGAAATATTAAATTCACGATGCAGACGGGACAAGAGAGGACGGATTGCACTTCTCTTCTGTTTGAGAGAGGTGCAGTGCGGAATGAGGCATTGGATGGTCAGAACGGCAATTGAAATGGTCATCTGGAAACGATTCTACCATGAGCCAAGATCGGATTAAGGCTTGCCCATCTGTCCGACAGAGATTAAAATGCTCTTCTGACTCAAGATCGGAAGGTATATGGACAGCGAAATCGCATATAACCAGGCATTGGATTATCTTTACAGCTTTGTGGATTACAGCCTTACCCGGAATTTTCGCAATGCGGCTGAAAAATTCGATTTGGATCGGATGAGGGAATTCATGAGGCGGTTGGGGAACCCGCAAACGGATTACCGGGTCATTCATGTGGCGGGTACCAAAGGCAAAGGTTCGACCGCTGCGTTGATAGAAAGCGCATTGCGCAGTGCGGGCTATCGCACCGGATTTTATATCTCCCCACACCTGGAAGATTATTGCGAGCGCATCCAGGTCAACCGGGAGCAGATATCCCATCAGGCATTGGTGGATTTGATTGAAGAGATTAAACCGATTGTGGCTGAGATCGAGCAGTTAACCACCTTCGAAATCACCACAGCCCTGGGTTTTCTCTACTTTTCCCGCCAGCAGGTGGATTTGGCGGTGATTGAAGTTGGGCTGGGCGGTCGGCTGGATGCAACCAACATTGTTGATCCGCTGGTATCGGTCATCACATCCCTTTCATACGATCACATGGCTGTATTGGGAGATACACTGTCACAAATTGCATATGAAAAAGCTGGAATCATCAAAGCTGGGAGACCGGTTGTTGTCTCCCCTCAGAAGGATGAAGCTTTGCAAGTGGTGGAGCGGACGGCAATGGAACGGGGATCCGAGCTAACCGTGGTTGGCAGGGATTATTTCTATGCGGCGAATGCCCATGCCCTGGGCGGGCAAAACCTGATTGTATGGTCGGCAGCGGAACAAGGACTGGTAGACGAATTCATTGAATCAGGTGGGCGCACGGAGTGGGAACCGCAACGGTTGGCTATTCCGCTTCTTGGATATCACCAGGTGGAGAATGCAGCCACAGCTTACACAGCGCTCCAGGTGGCTCGAAAGGAGGGGCTGGCGATCAGCGAGCGGGAGATCCGCCAGGGCTTTGAGCGGGTGGATTGGCCTGGCAGGTTTGAAATCTTGCAGCGATCTCCTCTTGTGATCATCGATTCGGCCCACAACCGGGATTCCGCTCTCAAGCTGCGCCTGACGCTGGATGATTATTTGCCAGGGCGGCAGGTGATCCTGATTTTTGGCGCTTCGGAAGATAAGGATGTGCATGGGATGTTTGCGGAACTGATGCCTCGTGTGCGGGAGGTGATTGCCACCCAATCCATCCATCCCCGGGCGATGGATGCCAATTTGCTGGTGGAATTAGCTCATTCTTTTGGGGTGAAGGCAAAAGTTGTGCTACCATTAGAGGCGGCCTTACAGGCGGCCCTGCATGAGGCGGATGGAGAAGCGGTTATTGTCGCGGCTGGCAGCATTTTTGTCGCAGCGGCAATCCGCGAGATTTGGAAGAAACAATCATCCATTAAGTCCATTCAGACAACAGGCAGGTAATCATTGTTGATTAAGGATCATTCACATGCGTTATAACGACGATTTCCCGGCAAATGACCCGGAAGAATACGCTACTGCGTTGCAGCAGCGAACAGAAGAATTGTACAGAATTCCCGATGCGAAGCCGGACCGCAATGGTTTGGTGTCGCGTCCGGTGATCATCTTCCGGGATGTGGTGGTGTTTCCCCGGATGATCTCGCCCATCTTCGTCCCGCAGGGACCAGGTTTACTGGCGATCCAGGATGCACAGTTCGCGGGTCAGACCGCGATCGCCCTGCTTTGCCGGGACCCAGATATTGAGAACCCAAATCCGGAGGATTTATACCCGATCGGGGTTGAAATCGCTATCGGTCGGTTGCTCTCCATGCCGGATGGCAGCAACTCGGCCCTCGTCCAGGGAAGGCGACGGGTGGAGGTGGTTCATTTCACCCAGATGGAGCCTTTCATCAAGGTCAAAGCCCGTCCCCTGGAGGATATCGGTGTTGCTGACCGGCAGACGGAAGCCTTGATGCGCACAACCCGTGATTTGTTTGAGAAATGTGTTCAGTTGGACCGCAGCCTGCCGGATGAGGCCCATATGGTTTCTTTGAATATCAATGAACCGGGATGGCTGGCAGATATGGTTGCCACCTCCATCTCCTTCCCATTCAAGGAACGCGTAGAGTTATTGCAGATTACCGTACCGGATGACCGCTTGAAAAAAGTAAACTGGCTGCTGGCCCAGGAATTGGATGTGTTGCAGCTTGAGGATGAAATCCAGACCAGGGTACAAAGTGAGGTGGACCGCAGCCAGCGCGAATTTTACTTGCGCGAGCACCTGAAAGCAATTCAGAATGAGTTGGGCGAAGGAGACATCTGGACCCGGGAAATTAGCGAGCTGCGGGAACGAATAGAACAAGCCCAGTTACCCGAACAGGCCAAATTGGTGGCTGTACGGGAATTGGAACGCTTGAATCAAATTCCTTCCATGGCGCCAGAGGTGGGTATCATCCGCACTTACCTGGATTGGATATTGGAGCTGCCCTGGGCCAATGAAACACCCGATAACCTGGATGTGCGCCATGCTGCAGACGTGCTGGAGCAATATCATTTTGGGTTGGGAAAAGCCAAGGACCGCATTTTGGAATACATTGCGGTGCGCAGCCTGCACCCTAAAAGCCTGCGTCAGCCGATTTTATGCTTTGTAGGTCCTCCGGGAACTGGCAAGACTTCGCTGGGCCGTTCCATTGCCGAGGCACTGGGGCGGAAATTTGTACGTCTATCGTTGGGCGGCGTGCGC
>CALESS010000501.1 GCA_937907495.1 uncultured Anaerolineaceae bacterium | reverse complement strand
CGATGCTCGCCTCGTTGGGCAGCGTGATCCCGGCGAAGGCGTTGCAGAAGCCCTCGTCGGCTGGTTCCAGCGCATTAACGGAGAGACCAGCCCGTATGTTGGCCCTTCCAGCCGGCGCGCCATCCTGGCGATCCAGCGCGGCGAGGACCTCAATGAGGTCGGCAGGTTTGGCGATACCAACGGCGCCGGGATGCGAGTTTCTCCGGTGGGTTTGCTCCACCCGGGGGATGTGGAAGGGGCGATCTCCGATGCGCACCTCTCCTGCATTCCCACCCACAACACGGATGTTGCCATCTCCGGGGCCGCGGCTGTCGCCGGGGCGATTGCCATGGCCCTCAAGGCGGGCAGCACCCTGGATGAGATGGTGGAGGCGGGTATCTATGCCGGTGAGCAGGGACGCAAGCTGGGCCATGTGTGGATCGGCGCCTCGGTGCCAGCCCGCATCCGGCTGGCGGTGAGCATTGCCCGCCAGAAGAGTCCCGTGCGGGAGCGCCTGCAGGAGCTTTATGACGTGGTTGGGGCCACCCTCGCCATCTCCGAGGCGGTGCCGGCGGCATTTGGCGTGCTGGTGATGGCCGAAGGCGACCCGGTACAGGCGGGCATTCTCTCCGCAGCCCTCTCCGGGGATGCAGATACAGTGGCAGCCATGGCCTGTGCGATGGCGGGCGCCTGGAAGGGCATTTCCGCTTTCAAGCCGGAATATTTGACCGTAATGCAACAGGCCAACCCATGGCTGGATTTTGAAGCCATCACGACCGGTTTGTATGACCTGGCTGTCAAGAAGGTACGTTAATCCATGGGCGGGCTGCTTCTTCGCAACTGTGATGTGCTGCGCTTCGTAGACCGGCAGCCCGCCTTCTCCTTCCACCAGGATCTGTGGCTGGAAGGAACCCTGATTGTGCAAATTACCCCCACGGGCAGCCAGCCCACTCCGCCGGATGTGGAAGTGGTGGAGGCGGGCGGCATGTTGGCCGTGCCGGGGATGATCAACACCCACGCCCACGTGCCGATGGTGCTGTTCCGCGGCGCGGCGGAGGATGTGACCCTCGAGGATTGGTTTAATCAATTTATCTTCCCGCTCGAATCGAACCTGACAGCGGAAGATGTGTACTGGGGCGCCCTGCTTGGCATGGCGGAGATGATCGAGGCTGGCATCACCACGGTGGCGGACCACTACTTTTACATGGATGAGGTTGCCCGCGCGGTGCAGGAATCGGGACTGCGGGCCAACCTGGCCTGGGCGGTTTTTGACCACCAGGGGCTGGAGAAGCTGGAGGAAAGCGTAGAGTTCATCCGGCGCTGGCAGGGGGCAGCCGGGGGGCGCATCACCACCTGGCTGGGGCCGCATTCTCCCTATCTGTGCGGGCCGGATTTTCTGCGCACCTGTGCCCGGTACGCCGCTGACCTGGACGTGGGCATTCACCTGCACGTCTCGGAGACGGCTGCCCAGGTGGAATTGAGCCGCCAACGTTACGGTGTGACCCCGGTGCGCTTGCTGCTGGATGCCGGGGTGTTGGAGCGCCCGGCTATTTTTGCCCACTGCCTGTACCCGACCGAAGAGGACCTGCAGATCATGGCGGATCACCCGGTGGGGGTGGGCCAGGCGCCCAAGACCTATCTGCGGGCGGGCATGGGCCTGGGGCCGCTCAAAGGATACCGGGCCTGCGGCATTCCGCTGGGGCTGGCAACGGATGGGGCAGCCAGCAGCAGCACCCTGGATTTGTTTGAGCAGATGCGCCTGATGGCGCTGACCCAGAAGTACCTGGAGAATGATGCCCGCGCCATGCCCCTGGCGGAGATCTTGCAGATCGCCTTCCAGGGTGGGGGGCGGGTGTTGCAACAGCCGCAATTGGGCGGGCTGGAACCCGGTATGCTGGCGGATATCGTCTTGCTGCGCCAGGATCGCGCGGCTGCCCTGCCCCGTTTGAATCCGGCTGCCAACCTGGTCTATTCGCTGGGCGCAACGGATGTGGATACCGTGATTTGCAATGGCCGGCTGCTGATGCACAACCGCCAATTGCTCACCCTCGATAAACAGCGCATCCAGCAGGAAGTACAATCCCGCCTGGAACGGCTTTCGCAGCGTGTACCAGGCCAGAAGGTGGCCGTTTACCCGACATGAAAATCCAAATTTATGCGTTTACCATCCCGGAGGAAGCTGCTGCGGCGGCGGAAATGGGTGTGGATCAAATCGGTTTTGTGGCCGGGCGCTATCAACAGGTACCCGGCGAATTAAGCTTTGCCGAGGCGCGCCAGTTATGCGCTGCTCTGCCGGCGGGCACCACCCGGGTCGCCCTGAGCATGGCTACCGAGGTGGATGAAATTCTGCGCATGGCCGAGGCCGTGCAGCCGGATATCCTGCACATTTCCAGCGATGTGGAAGATGTGCCGGAAGCGGCGATGGCCGAACTGCGCCAGCGGCTGGATGCAAAGGTGCAATTGATGAAAGCCCTGCCGGTGGGCGGCGTGGAGAGCCTGGAGCTGGCCCGCCGATTTGCCCCTTTCAGCGACGTGTTCGTGCTGGATACCAAGGTCAGCGGTATGCCCGGCGTAGGCGCCACCGGGCGCACCCAGGGTTGGTACATAAGCGGCTAGAGTGTGG
>CALESS010000500.1 GCA_937907495.1 uncultured Anaerolineaceae bacterium | reverse complement strand
CCTAATCAAATACTTCTGCGTCCGCCAGCAGCATTCCAGCCGCATCTTTGGCGCTCAAGCGGGGAAGCTCGCCATGCAGCAGCGGCCATTTTATTCCAATCTGCGGATCGTCCCAACGGATGGAGCGTTCATACTCCGGGGCGTAAAAATCGGTGGTTTTGTAAACTACCTCCGCCCACTCACTCAGCACGTAAAAGCCGTGAGCAAAACCCGCCGGCACCCACAACATTTTGCGGTTCTCCGCGCTCAGCACCATCCCGACCCATTGGCCAAAGGTGGGCGAGGAGCGGCGGATATCCACCGCCACGTCGAACGCTTCCCCGGCTACAAACCGCACCAGCTTTCCCTGCGGCTGGCAAATTTGATAGTGCAGACCGCGCAAGATGCCTTGCCGCGAGCCGGATTGGTTATCTTGGACAAAGGGGGCCGCAATCCCCCCGGCGGCGAATTTTTGGGCGTGGTAAGTCTCCATGAAGAAGCCCCGCACATCCCCAAAGACTTGAGGCTCAATGCAAAGGACATCTGGCAGGGCGGTGGGCGTGATTTGCATTGTTTAGCGCCCCTGCAGGCCCAGCACGTTGCGCACCGTGCGGAAGAGGATGGCGATATCCAGCGTCAGGCTGCGGGCCTTGATGTAATACAGGTCGTATTCCAGCTTGATGGCAGTATCTTGCACAGTGGAGGCGTAGCCATAATTCACCTGCGCCCAGCCGGTAATGCCGGGTTTAACCAACAGGCGCGCCCGGTAAAAGGGCACATCCTCCTGCAGCTTTTCCACCAACTGTTCACGCTCGGCGCGCGGCCCCACCAGGCTCATATCTCCCAGCAACACATTGAAGAACTGTGGCAATTCATCCAGGTGGCTCTTGCGTAAGAAACGTCCCACCCGGGTGATGCGCTGGTCATTGGTCACCGTGACCTGGACACCGTTCTTCTCGGCATCCGTGTACATGGTGCGAAGTTTGTACATGACATAGTTCTTGCCGTTGCGCCCCAGGCGTTCCTGCCGGTAGAGGACGGGCAGTCCGGTCTCCAGGATGATGAGTGCCGCCAGCAAGGGGAAAAGCAGCAGCAACATCACCAAACCCACCAGCGAGCCGACGATATCTACCATTCGCTTGGCAGGCTCAAAAAAGCCGCGCGAACGGGCCTGGTCCAGAAAGGTGCGCAGCAGCCAATCGGATTGCAACAGGAAGATGGGAACCCGGCCCAGCAATTCTTCATACATCACCGGCATGGTGGTGATATCCACACTGTTTTCAGCGCAGCGCAAGAGGGCTGAGAACATCTCCGGCTGCATGATGCCGCTGATGGCCACTACAATATCTGTAATTTGCTCTCGCCGGACGATAATTTCCAGGTCCACACTGCTGCCCAGCACGGGAACGCCGAAAACTTCGCTCTCCAATTTGGCGGGGTCATCATCCACCAGAAAAAAAAGAAAAAAAGGTTGAGGCTTGAGTCCCGCAACCACCTGCGCCAGGCGAGTGCCAGCTTT
>CALESS010000499.1 GCA_937907495.1 uncultured Anaerolineaceae bacterium | reverse complement strand
AACCGGCGCTGCGGTGGGCCTGGGCCTTTGCTACCTTCCAGGAACACTTCAGCAAGAACTGCATTTGGTGGTTATTTCCACCTCCGGTCGTTACACATCCACCCACTATTACGGCGGCCCCCCGGCCAATGGCGTGCTTTGGAGTCTCAACATGGCGCTGGATTATTTACGCAGAAACCTGTAGAATTTCCACGAGCTTCTCATCGCGCAGGTGCAAAGCGACCGGGGCGATCTACTTTTGGCAGGCAGGGCAACATTTTTCTAGCAATCATTCTCACCCACAAGGAGCTTGAATGGAAACGGTAGACATCTTATTAACCAACGCTCTTGTCCTCAGCATGGACGAACACTATCACCTTTACGAACCCGGTGCAGTAGCCATCCGCGGCGATACCATCGCGGGGGTCGGCCCGGAAGCCGAGATTCGCAAAGCCTTCACGGCCCCCCAGGTACTTGATTGCGGCGGCAAGGTGGTGATGCCCGGTCTGGTTAACGCCCATACCCACGTCCCGATGACGCTCCTGCGCGGCCTGGCCGATGATTTGCGCCTGGATGTCTGGTTGATGGGCTACATGATGCCCGTAGAGCGTGAATTTGTCTCCCCGGATTTCGTCCGCCTGGGCACCCGCCTGGCATGCGCAGAGATGCTGCGCTCTGGCATCACCAGTTTCGCGGATATGTACTACTTTGAAGAGGATATCGCCGCCGCCACGGCTGAGGTGGGTATGCGGGCGGTTTGTTCACAATCCGTCATGAAGTTCCCCACCCCCGATGCCCGCTTTTTTGAAGAATCGCTGGCATCCACCCGAGATTTCATCAAACGGTGGAAAGATCATCCGCTCATCGTCCCATCCGTTGCCCCCCATGCCGCGTACACATGCACCCCGGAAATCTTAAAGGCAACTGCCGCCCTGGCACTGGAGTTTGACGTCCCGCTGCACACCCACATCGCCGAGACCAGCTTCGAAGTCGAAAATATGCGCTCGGAAAACGGGATGCCGGTGGTGCCCATCATGAAAAAGAATGGCCTTTTTGAAGCCAAAGTCCTCGCAGCCCATTGCGTTCATATTGATGAAGGCGAAATGCGCTCATTGCAGCATTCCGGCTCCGGCATCGCCCATTGCCCTTCCTCCAATCTCAAACTTGCCTCGGGCATCGCCCCCACCAAGCGCATGATGGACCTCGGCCTGAATGTTGGCATCGGCACAGATGGCCCTGCATCGAACAACGACCTGGATATGTTCGAGGAACTGCGCCTGGCAGCCTTTCTGGCCAAGGGCAGCACCGGAGACCCTACCGCCCTGCCCGCCCGCACAGTTCTGGCGATGGCGACCCGCCTGGGGGCTGCCGCCATGCATATCGGTCACCTCACCGGCTCACTGGAAGAAGGCAAGCGTGCCGATTTAATCATCATTGATCTCAGCCCGCTCCATAACTCCCCCCGCTTCCGCCGCGACGCCCAGGGCGCTTACGCCCAGGTGGTTTACGCCGCCAAAGCTACCGATGTCAGCGATGTTATGGTCAACGGTGCCTGGTTGATGCGCTCGCGGAAACTGCTCACCGTGGATGAGGGCGAAGTGTTGCGCGGCGCCGCAGATTACGCCCACAAGATTGATATCTTCCTCCTCCGCCGCGAGACTTCAATCGTCTCCAAGCTGGTGGCCATTGGTGGAGCCATGCAAGCCGAAAGTTTCGAGATCCAGGCCAAAATCCGCATCGGATGTTCCGACCCCGTGCTGGATTCGCTGAAAAAACCGGATATTGA
Source organism: uncultured Anaerolineaceae bacterium (assembly GCA_937907495.1). Classification (GTDB taxonomy): domain Bacteria; phylum Chloroflexota; class Anaerolineae; order Anaerolineales; family Anaerolineaceae; genus CALESS01. The sequence goes on along the minus strand of CALESS010000499.1, from coordinate 201 downwards.
AATCCTGCGCTTCCGCCATTACCGTCAGTTCGACACCTACTTCACCTTTGAAGACCCCGGGCAGGGCCACCTGCGCTACCGCGAAGACCAATTTATCAATGAGGCTGGTGAAACCACCTCCGTGCGCTCCCGGCTCACCCTCATTGGGGTTGTCAGTGAACACCGCTTCCCGCAGCGGATTCTGCTTTCCCGCTCCCGCTA
>CALESS010000498.1 GCA_937907495.1 uncultured Anaerolineaceae bacterium | reverse complement strand
CGTCATTGGCGTGGCTGCCGTGATTGCCATGCTCTCCGTTGGCCAGGGCGCCCAGGATACCATCACCGGCTCCATCTCCGGCATTGGTTCCAACCTGATTTTTGTCTTTTCCGGCAACCTGACCGAAGATGTGCGCAACCCCAAGCCCCTCACCCGGGCGGATGCCGAAGCCATGATGGACGAATTTTTGGCCCCCTCCATCCTTTCAGTGGCGCCCATTATCTCGGGCGATGTCGAAATCACCTATGGCGGTGAACGTGCGAACACCTCCGCCACTGGCATCACCCCGGAGTATGGCATTGTGCGCAACTACTCTCTGCTGGAAGGTGAATTCATCAACAACGATCATCTGATCGGCAAAGCCTCCGTGGCGCTCATTGGGGTGGATGTGGCGGATAAGCTCTTTGGCCGCCGGGATGGCATCACTGGCGAAACTGTCCGCATCGAAGGCCAACCGTTCCGCATTGTTGGCGTCCTGGCGCCCAAGGGGGGTAGTTCTTTCCAATCCGAAGATGATGTGGTATTGGTTCCATTTACAACCGCCCAATCCCGCCTCATCCGCCGCAACCGCGAACGGGTGGATTCCATCCTCGTCCAGGCTCTCTCCGCGGATCTCGTCTCTCAGGCCAGCCAGGAGGTTTCTGACATCCTGCGCACGCGCCATCGCACCGAAGTGGGATATGATGATTTCACCGTCTTCACCCAGCAGGATTTTGTTGCCACCGCCCAGACCATCACCGGCGTCCTCACTATTTTCCTCGGCGGCATTGCCGCCATCTCCCTGCTGGTGGGCGGGATTGGCATCATGAATATCATGCTGGTCTCCGTCACCGAACGCACCCGCGAGATTGGCTTGCGGAAAGCCATCGGCGCCCGCCGCCGCGATATCCTCATCCAATTCCTGACGGAGTCTTCCCTCCTCAGCCTGCTCGGAGGCATCATCGGCATTGGATTCGGCTGGTTGATCGGTTTCATCGTAGGCAAGGTGGCTGCCGCCTCTGGCACGCCCTTCACTCCCGTCATCGGCCTGAATTCGGTGCTCTTAGCTACCATCTTCTCCACCGCGGTCGGATTGTTCTTTGGCATTTACCCGGCCAACCGCGCCGCCGGTCTCGAACCGGTGGAAGCCTTGCGCTACGAGTAAACCCCTGGCTCCTGGAGTTTTCTCGATCCCATAAACATCCGGCCTGCCTCTTCAAGGCAGGCCGGTAATGAAAAGGGAGCCTTACTATTCCCGCTTTCTTCTCCATTTATAATAAACTTGCTGAATTGTCTGAGCTTCCAATAATCCGATTATAATATCCCCTATGACCACCACTGAAATCCACTACCCCCGCCGTCGTTTCATTCGCCGCCTGCTCAAAGCGGGCATTGCATTTGCCTTTGGCATCACCGCCCAAATCGAAATCGAAGGCCGGGAAAATATCCCGACCTCCGGCCCTTTGCTGGTTGTGGGCAACCATTTTCACTTTCTAGACCCGCTGGCCCTCATCCACGCATCTCCCTGGCCGCTGGAGTTCGTCGGCGGGGCACAAACCCCCAACGCCCCGCTCACAGTCGGCTGGATATCCAAACTATTTGGTGTCATCCCCACCTACCGGGGCACCGGGTCCCGCGAAACCCTGCAATCATCCGAATCTGTTCTGCGCCAGAAAGGCATTCTCGCCATCTTCCCCGAAGGCGGCAGTTGGGCGACGGTTCTTCGCCCCGCCCGGCCTGGGACTGCCTTCCTCGCTTATCGCACCAAGGCCCCCATCCTGCCGGTGGGTATTGATGGGATGGTTGGTTTCTTCCAGAAGTTAAAGTGGAACAAGAAAGTTCCCGTGCACATCAAGTTTGGCAAACCTTTCGGTCCCTTTGACAGGCTGGAAGGAACCCGCCCGCGGCGCGAAGAAATGGACGAACTGGGCCATATCATCATGAAAAACATCAGCTATCTCATCCCGCCTGAGCGGCGCGGTTACTACTCGAATGACCCTGCCTTCCGGGAAGCTGCCCGCGGCACGGAAATTTATCCCTGGGCGACCCAGGCTGAAGGATAAACACCCCAAAACCTGCCGGGATTCACCGGCAGGTTTTTTTGGATCTGCTCCAAACTGCTCCCTGCGATCATCGGTCGTCCTCACAATCAGCAGCGAGCTGTTTTTTGCAATCTGCGGAAATCTTGCTTTTGCACTTCGATCCCAACCACGTAACGAGCAAGGAGACTTGAGATTTCAGGTTCTTCAAAAGGCCGGTCATCAAGGGTTCTCTTCGGTTATCGCAGTATTCTTTTCTTGTAACCAATTTTGCATCCCAGGGTTAAACCTTGTGTTAGAATCAAAGAATTCTCTTGTTTTCTCATTTCAATTCTTGGAGTATTAAATGGAACTAGTTCAGTCCAAACCCCCGGTTTCCCGCCGAACGCGCTGGTCGTGGTATTTTTACGATTTCGGCAATTCTGCTTACGCAGCCGTCGTGCTGCTGGCAGTGTATTCCGCCTACTTCAAAAACTCCGTGGTCGGCGGCGCTGAAGGAACCCGCTTATGGGGAATTTCTATTGGTATCGCCGCGGTCGTGGTGGCTCTTATCTCCCCCGTACTCGGCAGCATTGCGGATTTCTCCAAAGCCAAGAAGAAGTTCCTGTTCGTTTTTACCGCCATTGCCATCGTCTTTACCGCCCTGCTTTTCTTCGTCCAGAAAGGTGACATCCTCATGGGGATGGTTTTCTTCATCCTGGCAGAAATCGGTTACCGGGGCGCCCAGGTCTTTTATGATGCCCTGCTGGTGGATGTCTCCACCCCGGAAACCATTGGTTCTGTCTCCGGCAAGGGCTGGGCGATTGGTTCAGCCGGCGGTGTGTTGGCCTTGCTGATCGTGCTGATCCCCATCCAGCTAATTGGCGGCACAGAAATCGTGCGAGTCTCCTTCTTGATCACGGCTGTTTTCTACGCCATCTCCTCCATTCCCACTTACCTCTGGGTGAAGCAAGTCTCTGAACCCGAAAAACTGCCCTCCGGTGAAACCACAATCGGGCACGCATTCAAGAACCTGGCGTCCACCTTCCGGGATATCCGCCAATACAAAGAGTTCATCAAATTCATGATCGCCTTTCTCATCTTCAATGACGGCGTCATGATGACTCTCGATTACGCTGCCATCATTGGTTCCACCCTCTTCGGCATTACCCAGATGCAGCTCATCATCTTTGTGATCATCGTCCAAATTACCAGCGTGGCGGGCGCCTACCTCTTCGGCATCATCTCCGATAAGATCAGTTGCAAAGATTCGTTGATCATCTCGCTGATTGCCATGAGCGTCACCGTGGCGATGCTCTACTTCATCAAAACGACCTTCCTCTTCTATGTCGTCGGGGCCGCTGCCGGCTTCTTCCTCTCGGGCGTCCAGGCGGTGAGCCGCACCTTTGTCAGCCAGTTGGCACCCGCCTCCAAAACCACAGAATTTTATGGCTTCCTCACCGTTGCTGGCAGAACCTCCACCTTCATCGGGCCATTGGTCTTTGGAACGATCTCCTTCCGCATGCACAACTTCTATGTCAACCGCGGATTCGATAGCCTGATGGCGGAACAACAGGGGATGCTCTGGGCTGTCGGCAGCATCATTCTCTTCCTCCTGGTTGGCCTGGTCGTATTGCTGTGGGTCAAACGCATCCGGCCCAATCAAAGAGCAGTGGAGATTTAATTCACCTGTCTCAATCCCCTGCCCGAACCCCCGGCAGGGGATTTTCTTTATAACCAAATCACTGCCCAAGATTTGCCTTTCGTCACATTTCAAACAACCGGATTTAGTGTAAAATGAAGTCAGGTGGGAATCGCCACCTGACCAACGTATCATTTTCTCAAAGGAGAGTTGACTATGACTTGGAAGATCCTGCTCACGGATGGTTTGGAAGAAAACGGCCAGGCTATTATGCGCGCCTACGCCCAGGTGGATGACCGCTCGGGCATCACCGCGGATGAGTTACTCACCGTCATCGGCGATTATGACGCATTGATCGTGCGTGGTCGAACCAAAGTGACCGCGGCCGTTTTTGAAGCTGGAAAAAGCCTCAAAGTGGTGGGGCGGGCGGGCGTCGGTGTGGACAATATTGACCTGAACGCCGCCAAAGCCAGCCACGTTACCGTGGTCAACTCCCCCATCGCCACCACCATCGCCGTGGCGGAACTTACGTTGAGCCTCATGCTCTCCGTCATGCGGGAAATCCCCCGCGCCGATTCCGGTATGAAGTCCAACAAATGGCTTAAGAAAGAAATGGAAGGCGGTGAGCTTTACCAGAAAACCCTCGGCATCATCGGTTTTGGCCGCATTGGCTCCGCTGTGGCTGTCCGGGCTGCTGCATTCGGTATGAAGGTCCTCGGCTATGACCCCTACATCAACGCCGAAGATATTCAAGCCCGCGGGGGCATTCCCGTCTCCCTGGATGAACTGCTTGCCCAATCGGATGTTATCACCATGCACCTCCCCCTGACTGCCGATTCCCGCAACTTGCTTTCCTTTGAAGCCTTTGATAAGATGAAACCCGGCGTGCGCATCGTCTGCGCGGCCCGCGGCGGCGTGATTGATGAAGCCGCCCTGCTGGCAGCTCTTACCTCCGGAAAGGTCGCCGCCGCCGGGTTGGATGTTTTCGCCACGGAACCCCCCGGCCAAATTGACCTGGTGGCTCATCCACGCGTAATTTGCACACCGCATATTGGCGCACAGACCGCAGAGGCCCAGGCCCGGGCTGCAGAAGATATCGCCACTGAAGTTTTAGCCGCTCTCGAAGGTCAGCCATTACGCTGGAAGGTTGCCTGACCGGCTCTTAATCTTTCCGAAAGGACAATTTGCCAATGGAAGAGAAGCTCAACCTGTTAAAGGAAAAATTGGTCCAACTTGCCGACCTGAACTATACCCAGGCTGTCCTCGGCTGGGATATGCAAGTCAACATGCCCCCCGGCGCAGCCCAGGACCGCGGCGATATGCTGGCGACTCTCGGTCTCATCACCCACGAACGGTTCGTCAACGATGAAAACGCCCGTCTGCTGGAAGATTTACAACCCTACGCCCGCCAGATTGACCCCGATTCGGATGATGCCCGTCTCATCAAAGTCACTCAACGCATGTATGATAAGGCCACCCGCACGCCGCCGCGTCACATTGCTGAATTTGCCCGGGCCACGGTTGTCGGTCAATCCGCATGGGAAGAAGCCAAATCCAAGTCCGATTTCTCCATCTTCCAACCGCATTTGCAACGCCTGGTCGAGTTACGGCAAGAATATGCCTCCTTCTTCGCCCCCTTCGATCATATTTATGATCCCTTGCTGGATGATTTCGAGCCGGGTCTCAAAACAAGCGAAGTTCAGGCGATTTTTGCCACCTTACGGCAGGAGCAGGTGGAGCTGATCAAAGCCATCAGCAACCGCCCCGCCCCCCGGGATGACTTCCTCTACCTGGAATATCCAGAGCAAGCCCAGTGGGATTTCGGCGTGGATGTCATCACCCGCTTCGGCTACGATTGGACCCATGGCCGGCAGGATAAATCTGTCCACCCATTCACTTCCAGCCTGGGTTTTCGGGATGTGCGCATCACCACCCGCGTCAACCCTACCCGCATGGCTACCGCTCTCTTTGGCACCATGCACGAATGTGGTCATGCCCTTTATGAACTGGGCTACAATCCGGCGCACCGCCGCCTGCCGCTGGGCAGCGCAGCCTCCCTGGCCATCCACGAGTCACAATCCCGCATGTGGGAAAACCTTGTTGGACGCTCCCGGCCCTTCTGGACCTTTTTCTATCCCCGGCTCCAGCAGGCATTTTCTTCGCAGCTCGGCAACATCTCCCTGGATGCCTTCTACGCGGCCATTAACAAGGTTTCTCCCTCCTACATTCGCGTCGAAGCCGATGAAGCCACCTACAACCTGCACATCATGCTCCGCCTGGAACTGGAAATCGCCCTGCTGGAAGGCAGCCTGGCTGTCAAAGACCTGCGCGCCGCCTGGGATGCCCGCTTTAACGACTACCTGGGGATCACCCCACCCAATGCAACCAAAGGCGTCTTGCAAGATGTTCACTGGTCCGGCGGCATGATGGGGTACTTCCCCACCTATGCGCTCGGCAATCTGGTTTCCGCCCAGCTCTGGGAAGTCATCAACCGGGACATCCCGGATCTGGCTGATCAGGCCGCCCGTGGTCAATTTGCTGAGCTCCTCGGCTGGCTGCGCGCCAATGTCCACATTTATGGGGCCAAGTTTGAACCCCAAGAGCTGGTGCACAAAATCACCGGCAGCAAGATTGACCCGCAGCCCTACTTGCGCTACCTGCGCACCAAATACAGCGAGATTTACAATCTCTAATTTAGGTTTTTACCGGGGGAGGCCTCTGCCTCCCCCGGCTCACAGACAAAATGGCGCTTATCCTGTTTGTAGATGACAATCGCGAGACGCTTGAACTTCTGGAACTGGCCACCCGCCTGGTCGGTCACCAGGCTATTTCCTCTTTTACCGTGGAGCAAGGTTTGGCCGCCACCCTTGCCCGGCACCCGGACCTCGTGTTTGTTGATTTTAACCTGGCATCCAGCAGTGCCGAGCAATTCATTCTTAAACTCAAACAAGAAGCTTCCGTCTCAAGCATTCCTGTCCTTGTTCTCAGCGCTGGCATCACCGATGAACAGGCTGATCAGGTCATCACCGCGGGGGCGAAAAACTGTTTACAAAAACCACTCAGCCTGGATGACCTGGCACATACCATCACCTGGTACACCCGGCCCTAACCTCTATTGGCTATGCGAATAACCTCAAGCCTCCTGATTCTCTGCCTGGTTCTGTGCCTCTCCGCCTGTTCCCCCTTATCCTCTCCTTCACCCACCCTCACCCCTGAGCAGGTTCCATCTCCCACACTTGATTTGCCCGCACCTCCAGCCGCCCCAACTGAAACCCAGGTTCATCTTTCTTCCACTGAACCCGCCCTTCCGGATACCCTTCCCTCAA
>CALESS010000497.1 GCA_937907495.1 uncultured Anaerolineaceae bacterium | reverse complement strand
ATCCCTTCATCAACAGCTTACTTTTGGCGGTTATTAATGATTTGTGCGCCCTGTTCACCCCGGGGGATGGGCAGGGAAACGAAAAATCCCTCTTGCAGCTTTAATGATCAATCCTATCCACCGACGGCGGGCAACCTGCGCGCCGCGGAAACTGTTTTGTAATCAATCTCACATTCACAAAGACCAACTTCCATGAAACTTCTTGAACTTGAAAATATGCCTCTGGCCGCGCTGCGCGCAATTGCCATCGAACACAACATTCCCAATGCCCACCGCCTGAAAAAAGAGAACCTGCTCATCCGCATCCGCCAGGTGGAAGCGGAAAAGGAAGGGCTGGAAGTGCGCGGCGGCGTCCTCGAGATTATGAACGAGGGCATCGGCTTCTTGCGTACCAATTACGCCATCGGCTCCGAGGATGTGTACGTCTCCCAGGCCCAACTGCGCCGTTATGAACTACGCAGCGGCGACCTGGTGATCGGTCACGTGCGCCCGCCGCGCGAATCGGAGCGTCATTACGGCCTGCTGAAAGTGGAAACCATCAACGGCATTTCGCCGGAAGAAGCCCGCACCCGGCCCAATTTTGAAAACCTGACCCCGATCTTCCCGGAGAAGCGTTTTGACCTGGACGTAGATCGCGGCATCCTCTCCACCCGCCTCATCAACCTCATCGCCCCCATTGGCCGCGGCCAACGCGGCATGATCGTCTCCCCTCCCAAGGCGGGGAAAACCACCATCCTCAAACAAATCGCCAACTCCATTTCCACCAAGTACCCCGATGTGCATCTCATCATCGCCCTGATTGGCGAGCGCCCGGAAGAAGTGACGGATATGGACCGCTCCGTGGATGCCGAAGTGGTGGCTTCCACCTTTGATGAGCCTGTCACCTCGCATGTGCGCACCGCGGAAATCACGCTGGAGCGAGCCAAGCGCCTGGTGGAAAGCGGCCGCGACGTGGTAATATTAATGGACTCGTTAACCCGCCTGGCGCGGGCCTATAACATGGTGGTCAACCCTTCCGGGCGCACGCTCTCCGGCGGTATGGACCCCTCGGCCCTTTACCCGCCCAAACGCTTCTTTGGCGCAGCCCGCAACCTGGAAGAGGGCGGCTCTCTGACCATCATCGCCACCGCCCTGGTGGATACCGGCTCCCGCCTGGATGACGTGGTATATGAGGAGTTCAAAGGCACCGGCAACATGGAGCTGCACCTCTCACGCCGCCTGCAGGAACGCCGCATCTACCCCGCCATTGACATTGAGCGCTCTTCCACCCGCCGCGAGGAAGTGCTGCTCGGCCCAGATCATTTACAACGGGTCTGGCTGATGCGCCGCATGTACCTGCAGATGATCGCCCAACAGCCGCAAGGTGCGGGTATGGATCCATCCGTAGCTACAGAAGCGATTTTACAAAAAATGACCAGAACCAAGAACAATACGGAATTCCTGGAGAACCTGACGGAGGATATGTGAGTTTTTCGCCCTCAACCAGAAGCCAGCGTGGGGGGCCGCACTGGCTTTCAATTGTGTTGTGGGGGGCAGCCATCGGCATGATCGCCCTGCTGGGCCTGGTGTTGGTGCGCCGGTTTATCAATCCATCTGCTGTTTCGGCGGCTTCTTCCGATGTGCCGCAAACCATCGAGCTTCCCAAGGCCGCAGCCAATGTTTCCCTGCCGGCCTTTGCGCCGCTTAATCTCGCCAGTTGGAAGCGCCCGGCCTCGGTGCATACCATCATCCCCAACCGCGGCAGCGAAGAGATCATCAATCACCGGGTGGTCTCCGGCGATTCCATTTTTGCCATCGCCAAGGAATATAACCTCAAGCCGGAATCGGTCCTGTGGGCCAATTACGACGTATTGAACGATAACCCCGACCTGATTTCCATTGATCAGGAGTTGACCATCCCTCCAACCGATGGCGTGGTGTATGAATGGAAAGAGGGCGACAAACTGGATCATATTGCCGGGCTGTTTAAGTCCAGCGTGGATGAAATTCTCAGCTGGCCGGGCAACCGGCTGGATATGGCCAATCCGGTCATCGAACCCGGACAGGAAATCATGATTCCCGGCGGTGAGCGCGAGTTTGTGCGCACCTGGGTCATGGGCTACATTCCGCGCGGCGCGGCTGGCGTCACTACCGGCTTGGTTGGCGGATGTGTCACTGGTGAAGGCGGGGCCTATGGCACCGGAACTTTCATCTGGCCTTCTTATAACACCTGGGTCTCCGGCAATGACTTCTGGTCCGGTCACCTGGCGATTGATATCGCCGCCGGTCAGGGTGTGCCGATCTACGCCTCGGATAGCGGCGTGGTGGTTTTCGCCGGTTGGAACACCAGCGGCTACGGCAACACAGTGATGATTGACCATGGCAACGGCTTCCAGACCCTCTACGCCCACATGAGTTCCCTCTCCGTGCGCTGCGGGCAAAGCGTGTACCAGGGCAACACCATTGGCCTGGCGGGCAGCACCGGTAACTCCACCGGCCCGCATCTGCACTTTGAAGTGCGCTACTTCGGCACCTTTGTCAACCCGTGGACGGTTTTACCGTAAATTTGCTGCACCCGATCGCAAAATAAACAACACCCCGGGCATCGCATGATGCCCGGGGTGTCGTATATAGATGGGAAAGAAGCTTACTTCATAATCTTCTTGAAGATGGTTTCCTTGTCCAATTTCTTGGTGCAGAAGAACCAGTCGTAGCACTTCATCTCTTCTTTGTTTTCCATGCGTTCCTTTGCCACACCGCAAGAACCAGCGGTAGGGACGATCACATCGTCACCGGGCTGCCAATCGGCGGGGGTGGCAATGGAGAAGGCATCTGCGGTTTGCAGGGCCACAATCACCCGGTACAGCTCTTCGAAATTGCGTCCCAGGCTGAGGGGATAATAGATGATGGTGCGGATGATGCCATTCGGATCCACCACGAAGACGGCGCGCACGGCCTTGGTATTGCTCTCGCCGGGCTGGATCATGCCGTACTTTTTGGCAACTTCCATCGTGATATCTTCAATGAGGGGGAATTTGACTTCCACATCCTTCATGCCCTTGTATTCGATCTTTTCCTTGATGGTGCGCAGCCAGGCGATGTGGCTGTACAGGCCATCCACGGAGAGGCCGATCAGCTTGGTGTTCACTTTGGCAAAGCGATCTTCCATGGAAGCGAAAGTCATAAATTCGGAGGTGCAAACGGGGGTGAAATCCGCCGGATGGCTGAACAGGATGACCCAACTGCCTTTGTAATCGGCGGGGAAGTTAACCTGTCCCTGGGTGGTGACGGCGGTAAATTCGGGGGCTTTTTCCCCGATGCGGGGCATGACATACGTCTGAACTGTGTTTTCCATTTCCATTTCTCCTGATTGTGGTAGATGTTTGATTTCAGCAACCAATGTTGCAGTTTTACAGGGTTATCCGCCTGCCTGGCAGGAGGGGCATACGCCATAATACAGCAGGCGCCCGCCCACCAGCCGGTAGCCGGAGTGTGAAACAACCTGCTCTTCCAGCCGGGCCGCATCCTCGCAAGAAAAATCTGTGATGGTGTGGCACTGAATGCAAGCCAGGTTGACGTGCGGTTCCGTATTGGGTTCGTAGTGGGTGTTTTCATCCCCCGCCGGGCCGAGGATATGCACCATCCCCAGGCTCACCAGCATCTCCAGGGTGTTATAAACCGTGGCGAGGGAGAGGGAAGGGTACTGGTCTTTCAAATCGGCAAAAATCCGGGCGGCGGTGGGGTGTTCTTTCGTCTCCGCCAACAAATTACAGATGGCGAGGCGGGTGGCCGTGAGGCGCAGACCGGAAGTTTGCAGGGCGGAAATCATTGGATTGTTCATAATAATTATTCTTTATATAGAATTATTATAAATAAGATTGTTACTTTTGTCA
>CALESS010000496.1 GCA_937907495.1 uncultured Anaerolineaceae bacterium | reverse complement strand
GGCAGACGTTGGGTCAGCGCCTCCAACTGGTGGCGTAAGCGGATCACCTCTTTATGCTCCTCAAGCAGCATGGCCAGGAGAAAGGTTTCCATCGGCAGCAGGTTGGCGGCATAGGCTGCAGCCGCCAGATGTTGGCGGGCTGCCACAAACAATTCATCCAGGGCAAGCTGGTCAGAGCGCCTCAACGCCCGCCGGAAACGGCCAAATGCGGCCTGCTCCTCGTTCAGTGATTGGGTGATGGATAATGCAGTGCGGCCCATGATCCTCCTAAAAAAAGGCTAATTGCTGGGGGGTGATTTCTGCCGGCGCCTCTTCCACCCATAGCACGTCCGCAAGGTTGCAGACCTCTTGGAGGAAGGCCCGGCGTTCTGGAAATTCGCCGGGCGGCGGCCGGACACTGACCGCCTGGGAGACGCGGCTGTGGAGACCACGGATGCAATCCAGCGATTGCTCCAACAGGCGCAGGCCTTCCCGGTAGGGGACGCTTTCATCGTAGAAGGTTGACAACAAATCAAAAATAAGGACCGGCGATTGAACCCGTCGCTCGGAGACTTCCTGCAGCAGCGTAACCACCTGGTAGCAGGTGAAAGCCCGGGCCACTTGAATCCGCTGGAGCGCAGCCACCGGATCGCGGGTTATTCGGCGCAGTTCGCGCGCCAGGGGGTAGGGGTTGGCGAGATTACCGCAATCCAGGATGAAGAGGGGACCCCGGAGGGCCAGGCGGGCAGCCAGGTTCAGCAGCTTGGAAGTAACTTGCCTTCCACCCACAATGACATAAAGCTGATCGCGATCCGGCAGCGTGATGGTATCCATGCGTTTATCATGTCAGATTTTGGCTGGTTTGAAAATCCTCTCTCGGGAGGGTTTTGGGAGGGTCTGCGGGTATCCTCCCAAGGAGGAGCCACGGCTGGGGGTCTTGTGGGGAGAGCAGCCTACAGGTAGCCGCTTAAATCCCAACCCGCCAGCATTTGACGGAGGTCTGTCCGGCGGTTTAGGCCGAACTTGCGCAGGGTGATTTCGATATGGGATTTTACGGTCGTGGCCGAGATGCCCAACTGACTGGCGATCTGACGGGTGGTATCCCCCCGACAAACGTAGGCCGCAATTTGTTTCTGGCGTGGGGAGAGTTGATCCCAACACTGCATGGCCCAGGATTGAACGGTCTGTTCGTATGCCGCCTGTTCAACGAGACGCGAAGCAACTTCTGCCGGAGAGCGCTCCTGGCGTTTTGCAATCCGCTCCAATGTGGCAAAGGATTCGACATCCATCGCAAAAATCCGCTTGCGATGAAAGTACCGTTTTAGGTCCCGCCAAATCCTCTCAAACCCGTTCACACATTCATTGTATAGAACAAATTGTCTATTGTCAATGTTTTCACAGGCCGGGCAGCGGAAGTACGGCTCTGGCGGAAAGCTAGCGTAAAACGGTCGGCAGGAAAACCAGGTGCCCGGCTACAAACATCCCCTGGCAGATTTGCTGGTTATCCACCGCCGTGCAAACCTGTTCCACGCCGGGGATTGCCGGGGCGCTATAGCTGGCGGCAGCGGCGGCATTCGCCAGCAGGCTGGAGGCAGGAGAAAACACCCCCAGGGAGGCGCTGAAGGCCGCCAGCGTGGAGGGGAAGTTGATGCCCAGGGCGGTGACATCCGCGCCATTGGAATTGGTGAGCAGGGAAGCGGTGAAGGCCTGGCTGGCGGAAGGAGCAATTTGGGAGAGCGCCGGCTGGAGCGACAACACCAGCCACGGGTCGGCATCCAGCAGCCCGCTGGTTGGGTCGCACCCTGTTTGGTTGGGGCCGGCGTTGCAGCCCCACCAGTTGTTTTCCAGCGTTAGCGGCGCGGCGAGGATGGAGGACACCCCGCCGGGATTATTGGCGAAGGCGTTGCCCCGGATGGTGAACGTATGGGCATCCGAGGTGTTTTCAAATTTCAGACTGTTGCCAAAGCCGGCAATGCGGTTGTTGGAAATGCTGACCGACTCGCCGGGGCTGCCGGTGAAGTACAAACGCAGGTGAATGCCCGCCGCCCCGAAAGCCGTATCGGATGTGATGGTATTCTCGGAGATGGTAAAACTCCCGGCGGCGCCTGGAACCTGGTCGGTATAGGCGAGGGCAATGCCATCTGTGGGGATAGAGCCGAAGTTGGCGATGTGGATGTGATTCCCGCGAATGAGATTGGAGAGGTCATTGTTGTAGAGCAGGATGGCAGCGCCTTGGTCTTGTTCCCAGAGTGTGGCGGTCGTGGTCAGCGTATTGCCGCTGATGGTGAGCTGATCTGCCACGGTGGCATAAATGGCGGCAAAAGCAGCGTAGGAGTGATCCATTTGATTGTTTGAAATGGTGATGTTATGGATTATGCCGTTGCCGGGACCGCCAACTCCGTCGCGGTGGATATAGATGAGATATTTTCCCTGCGTGCCGGTGGAACTGGTGCGGTTGAAGGTGTTGGCGGTAACCGTCACCCCGGTCAAAATTGGAGCGTTAGGGCCTGCATTGGTATCAAAACTTTCCACTTCCACGGCCGCGGTGATGGCGCCGTTCACCGTATTACCAGTGACCAGTACCCCCATGCCGTTGGTGAAAGTAGGATTCAACGGGCCTGTTGACTCGCACGCAATCCAAATGCCTTTTTCCACCCGGCCTTCGATGACGTTGCCGGCGATCAGCGAGTTGCGGCAGTTGGTACACTCAATCCCCACCCAGGAGGTGACTGCGGCTGTGTTTTCCACCCGGTTGTTAAGCGCTGCGACGTTGGTGAAATACTCTGCCGGATTTCCCCCGGTGCTGAAGAACATGATGGATTCCCAGCGATTGTCAATGAACAGGTTGTCATTGATGGTGATATCCGCTACCGGGGCACTAAATTCGTTTTTGCTGAATATTCCGAACCCACCCAATGGAGTATTTCCACCGGATCGAGGGTGGTCGCGGACGATAAAACCCTCGATGATCGTTCCATTGGCAGGGGCCATGAATTTAACACCGCTGCAATATTGGACCCCATCCGGGCAGCCGCCGATGGTGGGGGCATTGGCTCCGGGGCCGGGGGCGGAATCGCCGGGGTCGCCCACCAGATGAACGGTGTAGTAAATATTTACTTCTTCCCGGTAATTGCCGGGGCCAACGTACACGGTCCCCCCTTCACTGGCTGCATCCAACCCCTCCTGGATGGTGGCAAAGGCATTTACTCCCCAGCTGTGCCCGCCAGCACTACCGGCATTGTAATCATCATCCACCCAGACTTCTGCCTGTGTACCAACCTTTGGAGAGACCGGCAGGCGGCTGCTGGCTGCTGCGGGCAGGAGCGGTGGCATGGCGAGGGCGGTGATGAGCGCAACCCCCAGGATGACTTTGCGGATGGTTCTGATCTTCATAACGCAACCCCTTTGCTTTAGACGGAGCGGATCCCCTTCATTATACAACATGCCCGATGAAGGTCAAGAATGAATTTTGGATAATTTTACTCCAAATAGCACCGTAGAAAGCTGGCCGCGCAAAAAAAAGCCGCCCGTGGGAGCGGGCGGCCTGATGGATTAGACTTTCGGCAAAATGATATTCTGCTGATGCTGATACTTCCCCTTCTTATCGGCATAAGAAATCTGGCAGGGTTCATCCGCCTCAAAGAACAGCACCTGGGCGATGCCTTCATTGGCATAGATGCGCGCCGGCAGCGGGGTGGTATTGGAGATTTCCAGGGTCACAAAGCCCTCCCATTCGGGTTCAAAGGGTGTGACGTTGACGATGATTCCGCAGCGGGCGTAGGTGGATTTGCCCAGGCAAATGGTCAGCACCGAGCGCGGGATGCGGAAATATTCCACGGTACGGGCCAGGGCGAAGGAGTTGGGCGGGATGATGCAGACTTCCCCCTGGTAATCAATCATCGAGCGCGGATCGAAATTTTTCGGGTCCACCACCGCCGAATAAACGTTGGTGAAAATCTTGAACTCATCCGTCACCCGCACATCGTAGCCATAAGATGAGACGCCGTAGGAAATGACACCCTGGCGAACTTGATGATCCACGAACGGCTCGATCATGCCGTGTTCAAGCGCCATTTTCCGAATCCAATGATCTGGTTTTAAGCCCATTCCATCCTCCTCAGGTTAATCAGGTATGGTGATATCGCTGCGCTCTGCCAGGGCGCGGCGTAATTCAAATAACAGGTCCCGGGCGCTGCGTTCGAGCCGGGTCTGTTCATCCAACAAGGGTTGGCCGGGAGCGGAATCCTCCAGGCCTTGCAAATTGATGCGGACATTGAGACCGGCACTGCTGAGGCAGGCCCGAGCCATATTGAAGCCGGAGCAGGCATCCGAGATGGCGTTGAGATTGCCGTGGCGGGCGGCTTCGAGGGTGAGCTTCATGACCTCGATCGCCATGTTGGAGACCTTCAAAGGCACGCGGGCAGCTTCGAGTGTGGCCTGCTGGATCGCCTCCCGGCGGACAGCTTGCTGTTCGGGGGTTTCCTTGGGCAGGCGGGTTGCAGTCAGGAATCCTGTGAAGGCGGCGGCATCTTCATCAATGGCAGCGGTCAGGCGGGCGCGCAAGTCCTCGGCCTTTTCCACCAGGGCCAGCATCCGCTGTTCCACGTTGGCATACTTCTTCTTCCCGAGGGTCAGGCGGGCAACCATGGAAGCCAGGGCAGCCCCGATTGCGCCGGCATGGGCGGCTGCGGAGCCGCCGCCGGGGGTGGGGGTGGCAGCCGCCAGTTCATCCAGGAAGGAAGAGCTGGCAGCGGGGGGTTCGGTTTGCGGGGCCGAGAGGACTTCGTAAAGGCGTTGTTCCAGCACCTGCTCGGTCTGGAAGCCATCCAACTGCGAATACCAGACGGCGGCATCCGTCAGGGCGGCCTGCGGGATCAGCCCGACCAATTCAGTGTGGTGGATTGCCACACCGTAGCGGGCGGCTTCGCGGCGCACCATTTCCACCACCCGGGCGATCGGCGTGAGGCGGAAGTTGGTCAGGTTCATGGAAACCTGCGCCCGCCCTTCCACCAGCACCCCCATGGCCTTTACAAAGCGCAATCCACCCGAGGAGTTGCGGATGGCTTTGGCGATCTTTTGGGCGATGGAGACATCATCGGTCGTCAGGTAAGCGTTGAAGGCGATCAGCGGTTGGCGGGCGCCAACGACCGTGGCTCCAGCCGGGCCGAGTTCCGCCGGGCCAAAATCGGGCTGCCGTTCGGGGTTGGTGAGGATATCAGCCTTCAAGCCCTCGTACTGGCCGCGGCGGATGTTTTCCAGGTTCTGGCGCTCGGGACGGGTGGCGGCATCTTCATAGAGATAAACAGGGATTTTTAATTCTTCAGCCACCCGCTGCCCCAGCCGGCGGGCCATCAGCACACATTCCTGCATGCCAATATCGCTGATCGGAACGAACGGCACGACATCCGCGGCCCCGATGCGGGGATGCTCGCCCGTATGCTGGTTCAGATCAATCAGTTGGGAAGCGCGGGCGATGGATTGAAATGCTGCCTGCTCCACCGCGGCCGGGGAACCGATGAAGGTGATGACCGTCCGGTTGTGATCCAGGTCGGAGTGGCGATCCAGGATGTGGACTCCGGGAACTTCCTGGATGGCCTGGAGAATTAATTCTACAACCTCCGGCCGGCGGGCTTCGGAAAAATTGGGAATGCATTCCACGAGGGGATTGGGCATAATCTACCTCTCAAAACAGTTTCTTGTTATTATACTTCACCGCAGGGAGTGGAATGCCTGACGTTCTTCCGGGTTTTGAGTCTCCCGGCAGGCAAGGGCTGCCCGGCGGGCTGCCCCAGGCGGCCCCTCCCCAGTGGATGGATATTGGCAAGCTGTGCTAGAATACAATCAATGAGGTGAAACATGTGCGGTCGTTTTACAATCATGTTGGATGCAGATGATTTACGAGAAGCCCTGGATCTTGGCTCCATCCCGGAGGATTGGCGACCCCGGTTTAACCTGGCGCCCAGTCAACTGGCCGGGGTGGTGGTGGATGCGAATACCAGGAACCTGGGCTGGATGAAGTGGGGGCTGGTGCCCGCTTGGGCTAAAGATGCGCAGATTGGCAGCCGGATGATTAATGCCCGCGCAGAGACCCTGGCAGAAAAGCCCTCCTTTCGGCAGGCGTATGCCAAACGGCGCTGCCTGATCCCGGCGGATGGATTTTATGAATGGCAGCGCCCGGCAGGCGGCAAGGGCCCGGGTATTCCCTATCACATCCACCTGCTAGAGGGGCGCCCCTTTTTCATCGCCGGGCTGTGGGAAAGCTGGCAGGGAACAGAAGCACCCCCCCTGCTCACCTTTACCATCATCACCACCCAGGCCAATGCCCTGGTGGAACCCATCCATGACCGGATGCCCGTGCTGCTGACCGGGGATCAAGCCTGGGATTGGATTTCTCCCCATTCGGTGGATGAACTGGCCGGATTCTTGCGACCTTACCCGCCAGAGCAGATGGAACTGCAGCGGGTTTCTCTGGCGGTGAACAACCCGGCCAATGACAGCCCGGCGGTTGTGCAAGGCGAAAAATAAGGGAGAGATATGGCGGAGCAAGGCGATTCCAACAGCCATTATAAGCGCCTGTTTGCCGAAGTCGAAATTGGGCTGGGGATATTTGACTGGCGCAGCGGCGAAGCCGAGGTGGTCAACCCCGCTTTGCGCGCCCTGGCGGGTCGTCTGGATTGGGAATCGGCCTCTTTGTTTGAATGGCTGGAGTGGCTGGGGGTGCCGGAGAAGCAGCAAACCAGCCTTCTGTGGCGGGCCACCACCGGCGATGTGCAGCAATGGCAATGTGGAACAGAAGTGGGGGAGGAGATCGCTGAGTTTGAGGTATCGCTGCACTGGATGGGCAGCCGGGATGAACACCTGGTCTGGCTTTCGGTGCGGCCCGGCAACCCGGCACAGCAAAGCATCGAAAATGCGCTCTCCCGGGCGCGCGATGAAGCCTTACAGGCCTCACACTTGAAATCAGAATTCCTGGCTACCATGAGCCATGAAATCCGTACGCCGATGAACGCCATCATCGGCATGACCGAATTGCTCTTGAACACAGCCCTCAACCGCGAGCAGCGGGATTATGGTGAATCCATCCGAGATTCATCCAATGCATTGCTGACTCTCTTGAACGATATGCTGGATTTCTCCAAAATTGAGGCCGGGAAGCTGACGTTGGAAGAGATTGAGTTTGATTTGCCAGCCCTGATGGAAGGGGTGGCGGATTTGTTCGCTAGCCGGGTGCGGCAGAAGAAAATTGACATGTTGGCCTGGGTTTCGCCCGAAACGCCAGCCCGGGTGCGGGGAGACCCGACTCGATTGAGGCAGGTACTGGTAAACCTGGTTGGGAATGCGGTCAAATTCACCGAAACCGGGAATATAGATATCCGAACCGACCTGCGGGTGGATGGCGGCAGTAAATGGCTGTCCTTTTCCGTTCAAGATAGCGGGATCGGTTTGAACGAAACAGCCCGCAAGCGCCTGTTTGAACCCTTCACCCAGGCGGATGGCAGCACCACCCGGCGGTATGGCGGAACCGGCCTGGGGCTGGCAATCTCCCGGCGGCTGGTGGAATTGATGGGCGGGCGAATTGAAGTGGAAAGTGAAGAAGAGAAAGGTTCCACTTTTCGGTTTTTTATTCCCCTGCTGGAGGCAAACCAACCTGCTAATTCTCTGGCAGAGGCGGACCTGGAAATGCAGAACATCCGCATCCTGGTGGTGGATCCCTGGGAGGCGCAGGGCCAGGCCATTTGTGCCAACCTGGCTGCCTGGGGCGCGGTGACCGGGCTGGCATGCAACATCCGGCAAACACAGGAGATTCTCCTCTCCACCCCGCAGGATGCCCCCTTACACCTTGCAATCATCAATAAGTCCATCTCTCCGGTTGGCTTCTATAAATTCTGCCGGGAACTGCGGCAATTCCCTGCCATGCAGGAGGCAAAACTCATCCTGCTTACCGGGTCAGATGAAGCCGGCCTGTGGGAAGAAGCCCTGACGAACGGCTTTTCCGCCTACCTGGTAAAGCCCATCAAGCGCAGCCTGTTGCTGCAAACCCTGCAAGAGGCGCGGACGGGCAAACCCATTCCCCTGCGGGAAGCCCCGGTGCGGGAGCTCAAGGAAATTGACCATCCGGAGAAAAATAAAGGCCTGATTTTGCTGGTGGAGGATAACCTGGCCAATATGCACCTGGCCCGGCTGCAACTGGAGCGGCTGGGGTACAGTGTGGATACTGCCCAGGATGGCCTTGAGGCCGTGCAAACGGTGCAAGAGCGGGGCGGCGATTTCTGCCTGGTGCTGATGGATTGCCAGATGCCCGGTATGGACGGCCTGGAGGCCACCCGCCAAATCCGCCAGGGGGAGGAGGATGGGGTTCACCTGCCGGTGATCGCCATGACTGCCAATGCCTTGCAGGGTGACCGGGATGAGTGCATGGCCGCCGGGATGGATGATTACATCAGCAAACCGGTGACCTTGACCACGTTGAGTAAGGTGGTGGATACCTGGGCAAGCCTTACGGATAAAGAGCAGGAGGAAGCGGCGGAGGAAAACACCCCCGTGCTGGACCCGACCGCGCTGGACAACATCCGTGCCTTGCAGATGGAAGGCGAAGCAGACTTTTTGACGGAGATGATTGATATTTACCTGATGGATGCACCCCTGCTGATTGACCGGGCCAAACGCTCCCTGCGGGAGGAGGATATCGTCTCTGCGCGCAAGGCGTTCCACTCCCTCAAGGGGATCAGCGGTAACCTGGGGGCGCGGCATTTGGCCGCACTGTGTGAGCGGATGGAGCTGCAAGCGGAGGCGGAAAACCTGGCGGAGATGCAAGCCAACGAACCCGCCCTCTACCGTGAATTTGGCCGGGTTTGCGCGGCACTGGAAAAAGAGCGCAAGGAATCTTGACTCAATTTCTTGACCGGTAGAAAAAGGCATGATAGAATATTGACCGTTGCCCCCATGGTCTAGCGGTTAGGACACAGCCCTTTCAAGGCTATAACCGGGGT
>CALESS010000495.1 GCA_937907495.1 uncultured Anaerolineaceae bacterium | reverse complement strand
AAAAGCAGGCGGAACGATTTGGGGCGCGGGTGGATTTTGAGACTGCCAACGCCGTAGATTTGAGCAAAAAGCCTTTCCATGTGGTGACGGATAATAAAGTATTCAAAGCACAAACCTTGATCATCAGCACCGGCGCCAGCCCCATTCATCTGAATATTCCCGGTGAACGGGAATTGACCGGGAAGGGTGTTTCGTATTGTGCAACCTGCGATGGCTGGTTCTTTAAGGAGAAGAAAGTGGTGGTGGTTGGCGGGGGCGACAGCGCATTGGAAGAAGCGCTATTTTTGACCCGCTTTGCGACCTCGGTGACCATTGTCCACCGGCGGGAGGAATTACGAGCCGGTGCGATTTTGCAACGCCGGGCAATGGAAAACCCAAAAATCCACTTCATTTGGAACACGGTGGTCACGGAGATCGTTGGGGAGAAGGCAGTGGAAGAGGTGAAGCTCACAAATGTACTCAGCGGTGAGCAGTCAACTTTCCAAACGGATGGCGTCTTCATCTTCATCGGCCATAAACCCAACACGGAGCTTTTCCAGGGGCAATTGGAAATGGATTTGCGGGGCTATATTCAGACGGATATGATGATGCAAACCAACGTGATGGGGGTGTATGCCGCCGGGGAGGTGGCAGATCCACATTTCCGCCAGGTGATTACCTCGGCGGGGATGGGGGCAGCAGCGGCCATCCAGGCCACCCATTACCTGGAAAGCCAAAGTTAATCGTAAGGATGAAGAATTAGAATGAAAAAGCCGTGTGGTTTTCCACACGGCTTTTTGATGGATTAGGGATTGGCTGACCACCAGATGAAGTCCCGGAAGCTGCTGGCGGCGCCTGCCGGGCTCCAGATGGGATCTCCATCCTTGGTCGTGCCGGCTTGTCGAACGGTTAATACCGTCCAACGTAAAATATGGGGCAGGGTATCAAAGGGACGTAATTCCACCGGCAGCACCAGGCGGGTTTCGGTGACATATTCCACCGCCAGACGTTTCCCGCCATCGGTGACATCCAGAATGGTGACCGCGTAAGCCTCGTTGGAACGCAAGGTATCCACGGCAGCCCATTGCAGGGTTACCGTATCATCCTGGCTGGTGAAGACAGCTCCATCCGCGGGGAGCAACAAGTTCGGAGGACCATAGGGTGGGGGCATGGTCGCGGTGGGGGTTGGCCCGGCTGTGGGTCGGCGCTCACAGAGTGGAATGATAAGCTTCTGCCCGAGGCGAACCGTATCCCCGCTCAAGCCATTGTAATCGCGGATGGCCTCCGCCGGGACGTTGTAGG
>CALESS010000494.1 GCA_937907495.1 uncultured Anaerolineaceae bacterium | reverse complement strand
CACCAACCGCCCGGATATCCTCGACCCTGCCCTGCTTCGCCCCGGCCGCTTTGATCGCCGGGTGATGCTCGACCGCCCCGATGTCCGCGGCCGCGAGGCCATCCTGCGGGTTCACGTCAAGGGTAAACCCCTGGCGCCGGAAATTGATCTCAGCGTGCTGGCCCGCGGCACACCTGGTTTCGTCGGGGCAGATCTGGAAAACCTGGTCAACGAAGCTGCCATCCTGGCTGCCCGCCGCAACAAGAAGGTGATCGGCCAATCCGAGCTGCAGGAAGCCGTGGAACGGGTCATTGCCGGCCCGGAACGCAAGAGCCGCCTGATTAGTGCCGAAGAGAAGCGTATCATCGCCTATCACGAGGCAGGTCATGCCGTCGTCATGAACGCCATCCCCGAAGCTGACCCGGTACACAAGGTCTCGATCATCGCCCGTGGGTTGGCAGCCGGCTACACACTCTCCCTGCCAGCGGAAGATCGCACCCTGATGCCGCGCAAGAAAATGCTTGCCGATATGATCGGACTGCTCGGCGGCCGGGCTGCCGAGGAAATCGTCTTCGATGACATCACCTCCGGCGCCTCCAACGACATCGAGCGCGTCACCCAGCTTGCCCGCACCATGGTCACCCGCCTCGGTATGTCCAGCAACATGGGCCCCATGGTCTATGGACAGAAAGAAGAATTGATCTTCCTGGGTCGAGAAATCTCAGAACAACGCGATTACTCTGAATCGGTGGCCGAGCAAATTGATGCGGAAGTCCGCCAGATGGTCACCTTCGCTTATGATGAAGCACGCCGTCTGATCAAGGAATATCGCGCCGAATTGACTGCCGTCGCCAACCGCCTGCTGGAAGCTGAAACGCTCAGCCGCGAGGAATTTGAAGCCATTTTCCCGCCCCCGTATCCCAAGATCTCTGGCACGCCCCTGCTCACCGCACTCGACTGACACACAAAGAGCGGCCCCCTCTCCCGGGGCCGCTCTTTTCATCACGATGCATTAATTGAAAACTTGCCCAAATCTTGCCTCCTGCGGCCCCTGCTGCCCCGCTGTCTGGATGCAGGCTGCCTGGCCTGGCGTTTTTCCGTACCTTCTTATTTTTTCCCCAAAATCATACCCTTCTCTTTGATCTGGGTGGTAACTGCGTGGCTACCATTTTCCCTCCACAAACGATAAATAAGCAACCCCGGTGCAATCAACGTCACCGCAAACCAGGCCACATCTGTGGAATAGAAAAACAAGATCACCAACCAGAGCGGCAGTGAAAGCAGAACGGCCAAGCGGCGCTCCTTTGGCGTTTCAATCAGCGGAATAAGCTGGATCACATCGTAATCGTGCACCAGTGGGCTGATGATGAAATACCACAGCATCCAGCGGTCCAGGTTCAAACCACCCTTGCACCAGATCACGTACAACAATAAGCCGCTCAAGAGGGCCAACATGGTCCAGAAGAGCCATCCACCGCCGAGTGCCAGCGCCAAACCGCGCGGGAACAGCCCGGCCATCGCTCGCAGCGCCAGCGGACGGGGTGATGCCAGCCACTGGCCCACCCAGCCCGGCGAGACGAAGAACGGCGGGATGTACAAAACCGCAATGCCTGCCAGCCAGCCAATCGCCTGGCGCGGAATGCGCCGCTCCACCCGCCAGAACTTCCACCACTGGTAAAGCGCAAACGCCGTCGGGATGATGCCCAGTTGTGGTTTAAGGGCGGTCATCGCCAACCACAGGCCGCTTTCCCAGTGATCCGGGTTCTTCTCCCGGCGATACCCCCAGAAGCCCAGCATCCCAAAAAGGGCAGATTGCCCACCCACAAAATGCCCGAATAGAGGCGCAAACAATAAAACCCAGGGCTTCCAACCGGAAATTACCAGGGCCGCCAGTACTGGCAGCAATAACCACAGAGCCATGCTCACCGGGCGCGGCAGCCCGGCAAAAAATGCGAAAATCGTGACAAAGAGCATCGGATAATAGCTGTTTTCCCCATACACTTCCTGCCCGGCTCGCAGTCGCCCGCCGATCTCCATGAAGGTTTCATAATCCACCGGGCCCTGGTCCCCCTGGATCACAAAAACCACATATCCCAGGTACAACGCCAGCAGCAAAATCAAGGCTACGGCCTGTAAAATCCGTTGATTTCCTGGCTTCATTGGTGCGCCTCCCGGTCCAACCGGATCAATTCCCGCCGCAGCAGCTTGCCCACCCCTGTGCGGGGTAACTTGCCGATAAATTCCACCTCCGCCGGTGATTTATAACGCGCCAGGTGTTCATCACACCAATCTTGTATCTCCATTTGGCTACAGGCTGCCCCGGGCTTCAGCACCACCCAGGCCTTCACCGTCTCCCCTCGCCCCGGGCGGATCACCCCGGCTACCCCTGCTTCCAAAACAGCCGGATGCCGGCTGATCACTTCCTCCACTTCCCGCGGCCACACCTGGATGCCGCCGGCCTTGATGACTTCCTTCTTGCGGTCCACCAGGTAGAAGTAGCCCGCCGCATCCATTCGCGCCACATCCCCGGTGTACAGCCACCCCTGTCTCAATGAGAGTGCATCCTCTTCCGGGTGTTGGTGGTAACCAGCCATCACCTGCGGCCCGCGCACGATCAACTCCCCTGCCTCGCCCACCGGCAACTCGGTCTGCCCTGTTTCCAGGTCCACAATCCGTGCCTCCACATCCGGCAGCGGTAAACCAATTGAACCATTGCGGTTCTCCCCCTGGATTGGATTGCAATGTGTGGCGGTCGGCGCTTCAGAAAGCCCATAACCCTCCACTAATTTCCCGCCCGTCAGCGCTTCAAAAGTATCCTTCACTTCCTGAAGCAAAGGCGCTGAGCCAGAGATGCAAGCCCGGATGGAGTGTAAATCATACCGGCCCGCTTTCACCTCCGGGTGTTGGTTGATGGCATGATACAACCCCGGCACCCCGGGGAATATGGAGGGCTGATAGCGGTCAATTTTTTCAAGCACATCCGTCAGGTTGCGGGGATCCATGCACAAAACCAGGCGCGCTCCCAACGATACGCCCATGCTCATCGCAATCACCATCCCGTATACATGATAGAGTGGAATGACCGTCAGAATCGTTTCACACCCTTCACGCCCGGCCAGCCACGTACGAAACTGCACACTGTTGGCCGTGAGGTTGCGGTGCAGTCCAATCGCCCCCTTGGGGATGCCCGTTGTGCCCCCGGAATATTGAAACACTGCCGGGTCCCCTGGCTGAACGGGTACAGCCGGGGAGGT
>CALESS010000493.1 GCA_937907495.1 uncultured Anaerolineaceae bacterium | reverse complement strand
TGAGCGTGAAATGCCCCTGCCAGACCCGATGGATTTCTTTGAAGAAGTGACCCGCCACAAGCTGTTACATGGCATCCTGCCCGCAAAGGATATTTACTCCCCGGCAGAACTGGATGCGCTGATACTAGCTCATATTGCCTTTCATTCTGCCAACCAACCCGAGGCGCTTTTCCAACCGCTGGATTCACCCGGCCCACCTTTTCTGCTGCCCCAACCCTAAATCTACGATCCAATTTCTTCTACAAGCCGGGGAAGGATTTGATTCCGTCCACCGGATTGGATACAATGGGTTTTAAATTCCATTAACCGATCGAGGTTTGGATGAACGTCAAAATGTGGCTCAAGGCTCTGCAAATCATTCCCCGCTTATCCGCCGGGGAATGGAAAAAATTGGATGTCATCTCCCGCTGGCTGGTTGCCACCCGGGCTGCTGTGCTGGTCATGACCTTCTTTTCAGCAGCCATCGCCGGTCTGCTGGCCGCCCGGGATGGCGGATTTATCTTCTGGAAATGGCTGCTGCTGACGATTGGCCTGGTTTTTGCCCATGCCACCAATAATTTGCTCAACGATTACACCGATTTCAAACGCGGGGTGGACCAGGACAATTATTTCCGCACCCAGTACGGCCCGCAACCCCTTCAATCCGGCTTGATGACGGAGCGCGAACTACTGACCTATGCTGCCATCACCGGGTTGATCGCCCTGGCGGCAGGCCTTCCGCTGGTGATTCTCGGCGGCGGGTTGGCATGGCTCTTGCTGGCGGCGGGAATTCTCTTTGTGCTTTTTTATACCTGGCCGCTGAAATACATCGGCCTGGGAGAAATTGCGGTGGTCGTGATCTGGGGGCCGTTGATGGTGGCGGGCGGTTACTTCGTCATCACCGGCCGCTGGGATTGGAACGTAGCTATCGCCTCCCTGCCCTACGCGCTGGGTCCGACGACGGTTCTGTTCGGCAAACACATTGACAAACTGGAACAGGATCGAGCCAAGGGCATCCATACCCTGCCGGTGATCCTGGGTGAAAAAGCGGCCCGTTATGGTGTGCTGGTCATGGTCGCCCTGATGTACCTGCTGGTCGGTTACCTGATCATCATCGGCTATTTCATCCCTCTCATGGCGCTGGTGCTCATCGGCTTGACCACCCTGCCGACATTGTGGGCGTTTTATAAAAATCCCAAGCCCTTAGTAAAACCGGCTGACCTGCCGGAAGGAATCTGGCCATTGTATTTCTCAGCGGCCAGTTTTGCCCACAACCGCCGGTATGGCACTTTTCTCCTGCTGGGCCTAATCCTGGAATGGGTGATGAAGGCCATTCGCTAATAACCTTCTCTTTCCTACCGGGAGGGGCGGCAAGGCTGCCACTGCTCACCTTACTCCGTTTCTTATTCGCCTGGAGGCTCACAGATGTCTGCAGAAGCAATGAAAAAATACTGGGCTGATCCTCTATGCACCGCCTTCACCGGCCGCGTGCGCTCTGTGCGGGCGGCGGGAGAAAAGTTGGAACTGGTGTTGGAGGAGACTTGTTTTTATCCCGAAGGCGGAGGTCAGCCGGCCGATCGCGGCACCATTGGCGGGCTGTCAGTGCTGGATGTGCAAGAGGACGGGGGAGAGATCCGGCACACCCTGGCGGCTTCGGAAGAGGCCTTGGACATTTTGCGGCCGGGGGCACTGGCAGCTTGCGAAATTGACCGGCCTTATCGCATCCAAAACATGCGGCTGCACACCACCTGCCATGTGCTGTTTGGGGCGGCCCGCCTGGTTTTCAAATCCGTGCGCTATGCCGGGTTTGACCTCCACGAGACGGGCAGCCTGTACCTGGAAACAGAGCGCCCCATCCGCCCGGATGACCTGCGTCAAATGACCCGCCTGGCCAATGAGGCCGTGGTGGATCAACACCCCATCCGGTCGTTTTTCATTTCCCCAGAGGAACTGGAGTCCATCCCCGGTCTGGCTGTCAACCTGCGCGAGTTGCCGGAAGGTGCGGTGCGGGTAGTGGAGATTGTGGATTGGGACCTGGCTGCCTGTTCCGGCACCCATTTGCCCGGCACATTGGAAATCGGCCCGATTAAAATCCTCAACCGGGAGATCCATAAGAAGAATGTAACCCGAATTGATTACGCCACCGGCCGCCGGGCTGTAGATCTGATGGCTGCCGAAGATGAGACTCTCGGCGAGACTGCCGAACTTCTGGGCAGCCATCGGGGGCAGGTATTTTCCATGGTTCAAAAACTCAGGGGGGATTTGCAGAGCAGCCAGAAAGAGCTCCAGCGCCTGAGAGAGGACGTATTGGCATCCCGCTTGCAGAAGCTGGCGGGGGAAGGAGCGCAGATTGGCCGGGTGACACATTTTCGCCAGCATTTCGATTTCCTGGATCCATCCGGGGTGCGGGCAGCCGTCAGCCGGTTTTTGGAAGGGCGAAAGACAACGCTGGCTGTCATCAGCGGCGGCATGGGGCCGCTCTGTTTGGCTGCGGGCTGTACCGGCGATTTACCCCTCGATTTGCGTCCGGCCGTCCTGGAGGCAGCCCGAAAATATGGCGGCAGCGGTGGCGGTAAGCCCGGCCTGGTGGCCGCGGGGAATATTTATGCCCCTCCCGCAGCCTTGCTGGAGGAATTGACCGCCAGCCTGCAGATCGAAATCGCCAATCTATAATTGTACAGGCGGGTCTGTGGTCGTTACGGCGTTGATCCGCATACAACCAGACCCGCCCCGATCGCCGGTTACCATCTATTGGCGGGGTTGGTCTGGCCGTTGATGATGCTGTTCATAGATATCCATAGACCAACCCCTACAGGGACCCACGTCGGGGCGGGTCTGTGGTCGTTACGGCGTTGATCCGCATACAACCAGACCCGCCCCGACCACCGGTACCCCACCTGGCCCGGGGTTGGTCTGGACTGTTGACGATGCTGGTCGTTGAAATCCACAGACCAACCCTTACCGGGACCCGCGTCGGGGCGGGGTTGGTCTGGATCATTGAAGAATGCGATCTATCAAATCCATAGACCAACCCTTATAGGGACCCACGTCGGGGCGGGTCTGTGGTCGTTACGGCGTTGATCCGCGTAGAAC
>CALESS010000492.1 GCA_937907495.1 uncultured Anaerolineaceae bacterium | reverse complement strand
GGGTGCGGTTTTTTTGCTCACGGCTTTTTGGATCCTGGGAGGGGAGCGAACGCAACGCAGCCTGTTGCTGCTGGCGCCGGTGGCAAAGCGCGACTCCCTGCGGGAGTTATGGGAGCTGATTGAAAACCGCCTGGCGGCGTTTGTGAGAGGGCAATCCATTCTCATGCTCAGCATCGGCCTGATGGCCCTGGTGGCCTACTGGTTGATTGGTCTGCCGCACATCCTGGTACTGGCCCTGATTGCCGGCATCATGGAGGCTGTGCCCATCGTGGGGCCGGCCCTCGGCGCCCTGCCCGCCATGGCGATTGCCTATACCGTGGATCCCATCCTGGCGGTGTGGGTGATCGTCTCGACGATCATCATTCAAACCGCCGAAAATTACCTGCTGGTGCCACGGGTCATGGGTGCGGCAGTGGGGGTAAACCCGATCATTACCCTGCTTTTGCTGGCTGCCCTGGGGTCTCTATTGGGGCTGCCGGGTGCATTGCTCGCTATTCCCTCGGCTGCTGTGATGCAAGTGCTGGTAGACCGCTTTATTTTGAGTAAAAATTCAACCAGCCCGCCTGCCTTGGAAGGCCGCAGCCGTACCAGCCTGGTGCGTTATGAAGTGCAGGAACTGATAGGGGATGTGCGCAAGCAGTTGAGGAAAAAGGAAGGGCGCTCCAGCGATGGCAGTGATGAAATCGAAGATGCGATTGAATCGTTGGCCGTGGAATTAGATCACCTGTTGATGCCCGGAAATGGAGAGACTTTGCCATGAGCCGGATTGCGTTATATGCTGCCCTGGTGCTGGCTACTGTGCTGGTTTTGACTCTGCTCTGGCAGTTCAATACCCAGGTGCTGCTATTTTTCCTCTCCCTGGCGGTGGCGGCATCCTTTCATCCAGTGGTGGAAAGAATCCAGCAGCGGGGAATCCGCCGCGGCCTGGCGATTGCCATGACCTTTGGCACCATCTTGCTGGTAATTGCGGGTCTCATCCTGCTGGCAGGGAAGCCCCTGGTGGATAACCTGCAGAACGCAACGGATGCCGCGCTGCTCGGCTATGATCATTTGAAAGAAAACTGGCAGGCGGATACAAGCCCCATATGGAATGCCGTGGGGAGGCAAATGCCGCCCTCCCTGACCCTTTACACCACCCTGACGGGGGAGGAATCCAGCCTGGTGTGGGGCCGGCTGTTCGGTGCGGCCAAAGGTACATTTAATTTTGTTGCCAACCTGGCCCTGGTGCTGGTGCTGAGCCTGTACTGGAGCCTGGATAATATTTATTTTGAACGCTTGTGGCTTTCGGTGCTGCCGGTGGAAACCCGCGCCC
Organism: uncultured Anaerolineaceae bacterium; assembly: GCA_937907495.1. Lineage (GTDB taxonomy): Bacteria > Chloroflexota > Anaerolineae > Anaerolineales > Anaerolineaceae > CALESS01. The sequence continues at coordinate 2,545 of CALESS010000492.1, read as the reverse complement.
GGGCGCGCAGCATCTGGTTAAGGGTTCAATATGAGGCGGGGTCCTACCTTCGGCGGGAGGTGACCCTCAGCCTTCTGGCGGGCTTGCTTCTCTGGATTGGATATCTGCTGTTGGGGGTGAATTATGCCGTTATGCTGGCATTCCTGGCAGCCCTGGCCCGCCTGATTCCGTACCTGGGGCCGCTCCTCGTGGTGGTGATGCCGCTGCTGGTCGGTTCCAGCGCCGGACCTTGGGCTGCTCCACTGGCTGCCGCCTATGCCCTGGTGTTATTAATTCTCCTGGAAGGGCTGCTGGCAAGACGGATTTTTCACCACCGGCGCTACAGTCCTTTGTTGGTGGTAATTTTCATGATCTCCCTGGCGGATGCCTATGGTCTGCCGGGTGCGATTTTTGCGCCCCTGTTGGCGATCATGGTACAAATCATGTTTTCAGAAATCCTGGCGGTGCGGGGTACAGTTCCCCAGCCAGTTCCAGAGCAAACGTTGGATCAAATCCGAGCCAGGATGGAAAAAATCCGCGGCCTGGCAGTCACACCCGAAGGTGAGAATGGCAGAGAATCCACCAGCCTGGTGGAACGGTTGGAGGAACTGGTGGAGAAGACGATTTCAGTTGTGGGAGGACGATAGAAAACGGAAGGTACGTAAGGGAAGCCGGGGTTGTGAAATTTAAACGATATTTTCTTGCAGGGCGTGAAGCACAGCTTCAAAACGAGATTTCGCCCGCAGTTTTTGCATCAGGCTGCGAACCGATTCCAGCACCAGCAGCGGATCCACTTCCAATTCACGGGAAATCACCGGATCCGATTTCCCATCTTTCATGCGCAGTAAAACCTCTTTTTCCAGTTGGGTGAGGGCGGGGGTGGTTTCCTGGCGGGGGGCCTGGCGCGCGATGCCCAAAACCTCCGCGGCCCGCGGGCTTAACCAGCCCCGCCGGCCCGAGGCGACCTCTTCCACTGCGGAAAGCAGCTGCTCCGGGGCCTCGTCTTTGGTGAGATACCCAACGGCTCCACTGGCAAACATGCCAAGGATGTAGTGCTTTTCGTTATAACCGCTCAGGGCAAGGATAGGGGTAGGGGAACCGCTTATTTGCATTTCGCGGGCCACCTCATAACCCTTCATACCGGGCATTTCCACATCCAGTACCATCAGATCCGGATTCAACTCATCATTCAGAATCAGGGCCTGTTCGCCGTTGCCGGTTTCTCCCACCACCTCCACCTCGGGTGATTGGGCTAATATTTTTCGCAGTCCGCGTCGGACATTCAAGTGGTCATCCACCAATAAAATTCGAATGGTCATTATTGTCTCAATTTATCTCCCATGCTCCTCATCGAAAGGGCGCTGAAATCGTTTTAACCCGCAGGCGGGTTCTCTCTAGCTTTAACCATACCAATGAAAGCGCTCCACGGCAATTGGTAGAATACCCTGTATAAGGTAGGGATTACCCTACTCCGGTTTGATGTAACCTTCCTTGACCCCCAAAAGGGCTGCCTCCACCCTGGAGTTGACTTTCAGCTTGGTGTAAACTGCCTCCAGGTGCTTTTCAACGGTTTTCTGGCTGATGCCCAGGATAAAGCCAATTTCTTTATTGGTTTTGCCATCCACCACCTGGCGCAACACCTGAATTTCGCGTTCGGTTAATGTTTCACGGCGGTTCTCGTCCTGGTGAGTCCAGGTAGACATGAGCGCTGCCACCCGCCGGCTGACCCAGCCTTGCTCGCCGCGCGCCACACCACGCACTGCATCCAGGATGTTATCCGGCACTTCCTCTTTGGTCAGGTAGCCCCCAGCCCCTGCCGCCAGTAAACCGATGATATATTGTTTGTCGTCATACGTGCTCAAAGCCAGGATGTGCACGGGAGAGCCACTTTCCTTCAACTGCCGGGCCACTTCCAGGCCGATCATGCGGGGCATTTCCATATCCAGCAACAGTACATCCGGCTTTAGCTCGGTGGCCATCTCAAAAGCTTGCTGACCATCGCTGGCTTCGCCCACCACTTCAATATCCACCGCCCGGGTCAAAAATTTCTTAATTCCCTCCCTGGCAAGGGGGTGATCATCTGCCAATACGACGCGGATCATTCGTTTTTTGCTCCTTTTGCATAAACTGGTGACAAGAACACCCCTCCAGGTGGAATGTTTGGAAAGAAATCAGATCCTGGCGCCGATGAATAAATTATACCGGGGTTCGCGAAAAAATCAAAATCACCAGTTTGTTCGCGGCAACTCTTGCCAGGGGGAAAAGGCCGCCCTCAACCCATCCGGGCTTTTTCAAGGTGAGGCCGCCGAACATAATGAGGAGAGGAATACCCCTGCTGGCGATTCCTCCCTCTGCCAGAGAGAGGGAGCTTTTCTCTCACCCAGGCTGGCTTGCATTTTTCCGCCGGTTTGAGTAGACTCAGCTTCATAAGCGCTTAACGCCAACCCCCCACCCTGCCGGAGAGAGGGCTGTATGAACGAAGAACAACCAATCCCCAACCGAAAACCAGGCCCCCCCCCACCCTCCGAGAACCGTGGTTCTCCTACCTATCCCCTCCTTGCATCAA
>CALESS010000491.1 GCA_937907495.1 uncultured Anaerolineaceae bacterium | reverse complement strand
CTAAAGGGGTATTCACCAAATTCCATTAAGATCCTGCCGCCCGAGGAGAGTTTTCCCCATAGCGCATCCATCTCTGCTTCATCGCGGCAGGTCACAAAGAACGAATGTGCGGGCGTAAAAGAAAATTCCGGCCCGCCGTTGAGCGCATGAATTTGCAGACCAGCCAGGGCAAAGCTCAATGTCAGGATCTTTATCTCCGCGCCTGGTCTGCCGTCTTCCAGGTAGTTGATTTCGCCCATTTTCCCGTTTTGAAAAATGGCAGTATAAAAATGAGCCGCCTGCTCCGCCTGGTCATCAAACCATAAATATGGGAATATTTTTTGCTTCATTTCCTGCTCCTTTCCTTACAAGGTTTTTTTTGACCGCAAGATAGTTTCGTCTTTTAACAAGAAGCGGTACTTTAAGGTTTGACGCGATATTTCTATATACGACAATTTTAGTATAATTTATCCCTTTAAAACAAGGGGCAGTTTTTTGCCTTTTCTCTCTTCCACCAACCAGTAGAAGCAGCTCAAATTTTAACATTCTGCAAAGTAGCAGCCAGGTGCAGCACACCTTCATGGAAGCTGGCAGCAGGAAAACCCTACCTGGCAGCGCTTCAGCTCGCCCCGGAGATGGGTTGTAGAAATTGGGACCTGAATCAGCACATCACCCGGCCCGGGTTGGGGAATGAGGATGGTTTGCATGGCGGTCTCCTGATGAATTCAATATCCCTGGAAGTGGAATTATAAATCCCGGGGCGCTATCCAAGGGGCTTTTGGATCAAGTTGAAGTGTTCACCACTGGCTGCATGTTGGATGATAACCTCACATCCCACCGAAGATGGTGCGAAAATGAATTCGTATTGCGTTAAAGGCTCTCCCCAGTTTTTCCATGCAGCCAGCGGCACCAATAATTCAATGGGGATCCTTAATTCGATTTCGCACCTTTCCTGATTCTCAATCAACGAGGGGGTCGGTGTGCTTAATAAACTTTTGTCCAGCGAATCCACGGCTTCTTGATATTGATATCCCTCTGGAAGAAGCAATTCCAGTGAAGGCAAAATTTCTGTACAGATCAGAGGAAACCCACTGACAAGAGATTTCACCTTCAGCGCTGCTCCTTCAACTTCAGGGCGAACGGTAAAGTTATAACCTTGACCAAAGGTACTATACCAGGGGATCGCTTCGCCTACCTCAGGGATTTCATGGATGGTGCCCAGCCCATCCTGACCGCGGAAATGATGGATGATGGCCATACCCCGGCGCTCGATTTGGTTTTTAACGATACGTAGATCCATCGCCTGGCGGTAATGGAATACCCGGGAATAGGATTCGCCTGTAATGCAGAAAACCAACGTTTTGCTATTCATCATATCTTTCCTCAAGTTTTTGAAATCCAAACGAATTCCAGCTTAACCAAATTAATCATACTGCTATTTTGATGGAATAATGCGGAAAAGGCCCGCCTTGGCGAACAGGTCTTTTCATGGTGGGGAAGGTGGGGCCTATCCCCCGCAAGGGGTATTCCAATGATGCACCCCGGCGGGTGCCCGCGGCTCACAAATACAAAAGACCCGCTCTTGCGAGCGGGTCTTTTCATGGCGGGGAAGGCGGGATTCGAACCCGCGGCTGAGTTACCCCAGCACTCACTTAGCAGGCGAGCCCAATCGGCCACTCTGGCACCTCCCCA
>CALESS010000490.1 GCA_937907495.1 uncultured Anaerolineaceae bacterium | reverse complement strand
GTATAGATATAGCCGCTGTTGGTGAGGGGCATATCATAGTAGGCCCGGGTAAAGCCGAGGAGGTAATCATTGGGCTGATAGAAGGCCAGGCGGGTCTCTGCTGCGGCGGCAGCCACCAGAGACTGGTATTGCTCAATGGCCTGCTCACGGTTGAGCACGTGATTGGGCTTGAAGTCACTGTAAAGGCGGTTGCCGAGGCCATCCACCGCCAGGCCGGCTTTCACCTCGGAGGCAGCCTGCGCGGAGAGGGTGGAGAAACGCTGTGCCACGGCATCCAGGTTCAGGTAGTAATTCACCTTATAGCGGTTGTAACCGAGCAGATTGATGTTGGTGATTGCCATGGCGAGGTCGTAGCGGGTGGAGTAACCGCTTTCACCGCGGATGGCTGCCTGGGGGTCCAGGTAGAAGGAGAAGTTGCCGCCCCGCGCCTGGATTTTCTCCACCAGGCTGCGCACCTGTTGCAGGCTGCCCAAACCGGGATCAATCTTGAGAGATTTCGGCGGCATACTGGAAGCGCCCAACTTCTGCCAGCCATAGAAAACCACCTCCGGATTCTTTATATCCAGGTTGTCCAGCATTTCTGTCATTTGGTCCACGGTGGTCATGGAAATCAGGCGATACCAGAACAACACCTTTTCCTTCTCGCCGCCCAGCACCTCCAACTTGATGCTGATATCCGGCGAGGGGGGTACACGCCGGGTGAGCTGACCTTTTTCCACCAGGTATTGCTGGTAGCTGCGAGCCATGCCCACATAGTCACTTTGCTCCCCGGTCAGAAAGCGATAATGGATTTTGATGTCAAAGGCGTTTGTGTTTTGCTGCAGGGTGGTCACGCCCGCCCCGGAACGGTTGGTGGCCTGGAAGTAACTTTCGTTATAGAGAAAGGCGCTATAGAGGAAATTGAAGTTGGTGATGATACCCGCCGGGTGCGCCTGCACTTCTCCATAGGATGCGCCTTTTTCAACAATCGAAAGGAAGGCGTGTTCTTTTTCGCCATGCACCATGCCAAACACCGGGTAGGAGATGACATCCGGGCGGTTGATGGTGGGGTCAAAGGGCAGCACGCCCAGCATGCCCAGGTCTGCCCCGTAGTAGCGGCCATAATACATGTTGACGGCTTTGGTGGTGTTGCTGAAGCGGATCAGGCTGCCGGGTCCATCCGGGATGAACATATAGCCGGGCAGGCTGTCGCCGCGGATGGCGCCCAGGAATGGATAGACGTAGAGCGTGCCGAGCTTGAATGCCGGGTCGGCCTGGTTGATGGAAGCGAAGGGAATCTCCACGCTGACGCCGGCTTCTTCCAGCCGCACCTGCAGCACCAGGCTGATGGAAGGCTCCAGGAAGGTGATGGCTGCCTCAAAACCCTGGCCCGTGGGGGTAAAGGTGATTTCTGGCTCGGTATTGGTGATGGAAACCCGCTCGCTGAGGGCTTTTTCATCCAGGTAATCAATGCTGATGCCGCTGCTGGCGAAGGCCATCCAGGTCTTATTCAGGCGATCCCCGGTGATTTTCTCATCCAGGTTGGAGTGCCAGATGTAACCGCTGCGTTTATCCAGCACTTTGAAGGCCAGCGAAGCGCGGTTGGCGAACAATTGAAAATTCTCATTCTCCGCCACCGGCTCATAGCTCTCGGGTATCTCCTGGGGAGGCAGCGGGTTGGGATCATCCGGGTTCAACCGGGCGGAAGGGACCGGGCGGTTATCCGGATTCAACCCGCTGGCCTGGGCGGGGCGCAGGTTCAGCCCGCATACCAGGCCCACCACCAGGAAGCATTGGAAGATGAAGCGCCATTTAGCCACGTAACCTAACCTCCTGGAGAATTGCCGAGACGAACTCAAACAATTGGTTGAACAGCACGTAGAGGATGTATCCGGTCAGCACGAAGAGCGCCATGGTGAAAATGGTGAGCAGGATGTTGCGCACGGTCTCAAAGAACGAGTAGTTGTGAATCTCCTTGACCATCAGGAACAACATCAGACCGCACCAGAACCAGACGATGTTCATTGAGAAGGAATAGAGGAACACCTCGTTGAGGGAAAGCACATTGGAGACCAGGGCGATGGGCAGGGCGAATAAGACATACGGGAACAGGCTGTAAGCACTGCCGATGACCACATGCTTCACCCGGCCTTCGCCATCGCTGATGGTGGAGATCAGGTAATTGGCGGCGTTCCAGAGGAGAATGAGCAGAACGGTGTAGAGAATTTCGTTCCCGATGGGCACTTCTGCCGGGGAGGCGTAGCGGTTGAAGATGAATCCGGTGACAAACTGGGTGAGCACCCGGACGATGACCACCCACAGGTAGATCAGCCCGGCGAACAGCAGGCTGCCGCGGTAATTCTTCTTGATGTAATAGAAACTATCGGCGGGCTGCTTGATGAAGCGGAACAGGAAGACAAAGTCATCCACCAGTTTGAAGCGTTGCAAGTCCTTCAGCCATTTCCGCAGCGGGTCCAACCAGCGGGTACGCCTTTCGATGCGGGTGAACACCACCTGCGCCAGCCATAACCCCAGCAGCCCGAGGATAGCCGGGGTGAGGGAGGTTTGCAATACCATATTGCGCAGCTCCCAGTAGGCCTGGGAATAACCGGCGCGGTCCTCCGCGTATTTGTAAGAGGCAAGGGCTTCGGAATAATTGCGGTCTTTGTAATAAGCATCAGCAATCGCCTGGTAAGCCATGACGAAGGAGCCGTTGTAGTTCAGCACCTCTTCAAAGTAGGGCTTGGCCTCATCGTAGAAGCCGCCCATATACAGGCGCACACCATCATGCACCTGGCGGGCAAAGGCCGTGGTCTGGTAGACCGTCACGGCATTCTTATCCTTATCCAGGACGTAGAGGTTTTCACCATAGCGGGCGATGGCGGTCGGGTTTCGCAACATCCCAAGGCGCTGGTTGCCGTTATCCTGGGCGCCAAACCGGAATAGAAAAGTGCCATCGAGATCGTATTCAAAAATCCCGCCGTCGGCATCCACTGCCACCACCAGGCCGTTTTCGCTAATGTCAATGTCGCGGAAGGTGCTGGAAGCCAGGGTTTCCGGGAAGATGTTCTTGCCCGAGACGGTGAATTTGCGGATGCTCTTGGAACGGGTTGTGCCGGCGGTGATGGTGTAGACCATGGATTGATGGTCAATGGCAATATTGGAAGGGGAGGCAGCTTCGTTCTTCACGAATTGATCGAGTTGTTCCCTGGTCAGGAAGAGCCGCTGCAGGATCATCTTCAAGGACATGGTGGCGGAATTGGCGCCGAAATAGCCGATGAAATTGCCGTTGGTATTCAGTTGGACGATGCCATCCACGGAGCCTTCGCTGATGACGTACAGATTTTTGCGGGCATCCACCGCAATTTTGCGCGGCAGAAATTCGCGGTTTTTGCCAAACAACGGCTCTTGCGGGCGGCCAATTTCTTTCAGCAAGGTGCCGCTGGCATCAAACAAATAGAGAGCATTGGCCTTGGAATCAGCGACATACAGGCTGCCATCTTCATCCACAAACAGGCCGGTGGGGCTTTGCAGAATGTCTTCGCCGTAGGTGGCGGTGATTTCAAAGTTTTCCAGCCGGATCACCCGGCCATTACCGGTATCGGCGATGTACATCGTGCCATCGGGGGTGATGACCAGTTCTTCCGCCCCGGAGATGGGCAAATCAAACTCGGCAACCGGGGTGTAGGCATCCTGGGTCATGAGGAGCCAGCCGCCTGGCCCCAGCGCCCAGGTGTTGTAGGGCGAATCCGCCCGGGCGGAGGAGGGGGTGAGGACGAGGAGAACCGCCACCAGCAGGAGGAGGAGAACTTTTTTCATCATTTCAACCCTGAATGTGACATGGTACTCATCACCTGGCCTTGCAGGAAGATGAAGATAATCAGGTTGGGCAAAAAGGTGATCAGCGAGGCGGCGGCGGCAATTCCCTGGCCGGCCACGGCATTGGCCCCGGCGGTGGTGGAGGTGAGGGTGGTGAGGTAGAAGGCGAAGGTTTTCAGACTCTCCTCATTAATGAAGAGGGAGGAGGTGTCGGCGTTATTCCAGGTGGCCTGGAAGGTCAGGATGGCAATGGTGGCAATGGCCGGTTTAATCATCGGCAGGATGATGCGCCAGTAGACGGCCAGGTCGGAGGCGCCATCAATCCGGGCGGCCTCCACCACTTCATCTGGGATGCCATCAATAAACTGCTTGATCAGGAACAGGCCCACCGGCATCGCCAGCATGGGCAGGATGTGTACCCAAAAGGTGTCTATCAGCCCCAGCCGCTCGATGATGAGGAAACGCGGGATGGTGACGGCGATCGGCACGAACATCAGGGCGACGGTGTTAATGGCGAAGAGTGCCTTTTTGAGCTTGAAGCGTTTTTTGGAGAGTGCGTAGGCCGCCGTGGAGGAGACCACAATCGAGGCGGCGATGGTGACCGCAGTGATGACGATGCTGTTGAACAGGTAACGGCTGACCGGCACCCCCGAGGTGGACATCTTGGAGAACAAATCTGTAAAATTTTTGAAGGTCGGGTTGATGACAAAAAAGCGCGGCGGATAGGCAAACAGCTCATCCGGGGGTTTGAAGGCATGGGAGAAGATGAACAGAATCGGCAGCAGCATGATGGCAACCAGGGGCAGCAGAATGAAGTAGAACTTGATCTGGCTGGGGTGAAAGCCACGCGGGTTGACGCCGTTGTAATGAATTCCGGAATGACGCGCTCGTTTGAAGATTTTCATGGTTTCACCTAGTCATTGCTGCTGAACAGTTTGTTGGCAACCCGCGAGAACAGCAGCACCATCAACAGCAGTAGCACCGAAACCGCAGCTGCGTAGCCCATCTCGTAGCGCAGGAAACCATAATCTTCAATATGGTTGACAATCAACTGCCCCGCATATTGCGGGGTGGGGTTGCCCCCGGAAAGGGTGACCCCAATGGCACCTGCCTGGAAGGTGGCGACAATCGCCATCACCGCGCCGAACAACATTTGCGGCTTCATGGATGGGATGGTGATGTAGATGATCTCCTGAAAGCGGTTGTTAATGCCATCCAGGCTGGCTGCCTCGTAAAGCTCGGGGTTGATCTCCAAAATCCCGGCCAACATGGCCAGGAAGCCCACCCCCATGCTGCTCCACAGGGTGACGAAGATCATGATGGTCATCAAGTACTGGGGAGATTGCAGCCACTGGATTGGCTCCTGGATGATGTTGGAGGTCAGCAATAAGCTATTGAGATAACCGTTTTGATCACCACTGAAGATGGTAAGCCAAACCACCGACATTGCCACACCGGAGCTCATGGAGGGTGAATACAGGATGAGCGCCATGATGGTGCGCGGCAGCTTGGGCAGTTGCGCCAAAATCCAGGCCAGCATAAAGGAGAGAACGTACCCGCCCGGGCCGACAATCACCGCGAACTGGATGGTGTTGGGCAGGACGTACTTCATGAAGATGTCATCCTGCGTCAGCAGGGAGACGTAGTTCTTGAGGCCGATGAACTTGGGAAATTGAATGGTATCAAACAGAGTAAAGGAGAGGATAAAGGCTACCAGCACCGGCACGACAATGAAGACGATGAACATCAAGGCGTAGCCAGAGAGGAAGGCATAGGCGCTGCCTTCCTTGGAAAACCATCTGCGGAAACCCGATTGCTGTGAAATTTCTCTGTTCATTTGGTTTCACCCATCCAGCCTTTTATGGTTTCAATGGAGGGAACTGTGAATTCCTTGACCCGCACGCCGTTTTCCAGGTAGCCAAATTCTTCCATCTTGCGGATAATTTCCCGGTTGATGATGGTAATGGAGTTGTCAATGGCCACGCGCGGGTTGACGCCATCGAAAACGATCCGGTTCCAGGCGTTGCTCAACTCTCTCTCCTGCATGTAACTGCCGGGGAGTTTGACCGGCTCTTGCAGCCATTGCCATTGCTCCAGGATGACCTGCCGGTGTTCCTCCGGGATGGGAGAGTACTGAAAGGCTTCCAGGTTGGCGGAGTTCCATAGATATTCCAGGCCGTAATTCAAGATAAGCTGCTGCTGGAAATCCAACTGGGTTTCGGTGGAAACCCACCACTTGATAAACTCCCAAGATTCACCGGGCATTGGGGTATCCGCAAACATAATGCTTGCCTGGGCGGAGCCGGTGGCGTAGCGATATTCGTGCCCATCCGGGGCAAGCGTGGCGGGGTAGAGGGTGATATCCCACAGGCCGTTCAGTTCTGGGGCCGCCGTCAGCAGTTTGATATAGGTTTCAAAGTTGGAGACCCCAATCGGCAGGCTGCCATAGCGGAAGCTGTCATAGAAGTTGGAGGTGGTCAGCGGCATGCCGTAAATGGTAAAGCTCTCCGCCATGAACTGGATGGCCTGGATGGCTTCATCACTGCCCAGGCCGGTGGAAAAACCATCCGGACTGTAGAGCTGGGCCCCGTAGTTGAAGATGTAGGGGGCGGTGAAAAGGTAGTTCTTGGTTCCACTGCCGCTGGAGAGCGGGGTGTTGAAGTTCATTCCCTGGCGCTGCAACTCCGGCAAGATTTCAATGACTTCGTTCCAGGTGTTTGGAACCGGGATATCCAGCGAGCCGAGGATGTCTTTGCGATAGTAGGTGACCCAGAAGTCCTGCGTCTCTGGGATGGCGTAGGCGGAATCATTGATGACATAGCTCAACAGCGAACCGGGGGAAAAGACGCGGATTACCTCGTCAAAATCCTCAAAAGAGCGTAAATCCTTCAGGGCGTTGCGGATGGCAAGCTCGTACGGCACGTTGGTGCTGACCCCCAGGGCCACATCCGGCTGGATGCCGGCGGCATTTGCCAGCACCAATTTGGACTCGTTGGGCATGATGGAAAACTTCACCCGGATGCCCGTCTCGGGAGTGAAGGATTCATCCGTCAGGGTTTGCAGCAAATCCACATACTGGCGCGGCCGGTTGACCCAGACCTCAATCTCGCCCTCCTCCGCTCCAATGGATTGGTAGGGGTTGGCCCGAAATGAGTAGAAGAACCGTTTGACCCCATCCACCAGCGAGGTGAAGAAGGGCACCGCCACCGGGGGCGGCGGGGAATCTGGGGAATGGATGTAGATTTTATCCAGTGCCAGTGGCTGCCCCTGCAGCAGCGGCAAGACGTTCCCCAACAGTTGGGCTGCCGAGCCGGAACCTTCTGAAAAGCGGTTCATGCGCGAGGGGATCTTATCCGGGTCTTCGGCGAGGAAGAGGATGTTATCAATCGCCATCTGGTAGGAGAGGATTTCCTGCGAGCCGCCCTCGCGGTTGATG
>CALESS010000489.1 GCA_937907495.1 uncultured Anaerolineaceae bacterium | reverse complement strand
GAACAGGCGCGCTGGAAGCCGACTCCAGAAGATTGGTCGCTTTTGGAAGTGATCAATCACCTCTATGATGAAGAGCGTGAAGATTTTCGTCAACGGATCGATTATCTGCTGCACCGTGCCGGCGAAGCGCCACCGCCGATCGACCCCGTCGGCTGGGTAACGGCGCGTGCCTACAACCAGCGCACGCTAGCCGAATCGCTGCAAAACTTTCTCGATGAACGTGACCAATCGGTGGCTTGGCTACATGGTTTGGTCAACCCGGCCTGGAGGAGGCGATTGATTGGATTTTGCTTTCAGACCACTTCAAAGTGCTGCGCGCCGGGGTGGATACCTCCCTGCCCGCTGGACGCTGCCCTTCCGACCATTTCCCGGTCTGGGCGGAGCTGGGCTGGGGAAACGAAAACCGGCCCAATAACGCCGTTCTCCCTGGAGGAATCAGCCCATGAGTCCCATCCGCATGTCGAAACTGGAAACTGCCATTCGCCTGGTGCTGGCATACCAGGCAGCCTTCAATCGCCACGACCTCGCCGCCCTGTTGCAAGGGTTAAGTGAGGACTGTGTTTTGGAAAGTCCCTCCCCCGGGCCGCAGGGCACCCGCCACGCCGGGAAGGAGGCCATCCGCAGCTACTGGGAGGCGTATTTCCGCCAGCAACCGCAGGAAAGTCGGGAGATCGAGGAGGTGTTCAGCCTGGGCAGCCGCTGCGTGCTGCGCTGGTGTTCCAGCAGCGGAGGGCAGCGCGGGGTGGATATTTTCCAGGTGCAAGAGCACCTGATTCGCGAGGTGTTCATCTATCAAAAAGGGTAAGGAAAAGAAAGGATATTTTTCACCTTGCGGGCACCCTTGGGACGCACCTCCAGCCTGACTTCCCCTCGTAATTCTGCGGGGGATTTGCAAATTTCTACTACAATTAACCCATGAAGAAATTATCGCCTTACCTCCTCCTAGCGGTGGGCTGCCTGTTGCTGGCAATTGGTTTCATCACCGTTGTGGCATTCATAGACCGCCCACCCGCCCCGGCGCAGAAAGTTTTGTTCATAGATGAAGCGGGAGACCGCCTGGCGGGCACTTACACCGCGGGGCAGCAACCGTGGGGGGTTCTGCTGCTCGAAGGTTTTGGTTCAGATCAGATCACCATGACCAGTCTCGCCAGCCAGTTCCAGGGCGCGGGCTGGCATGTGTTTCGCTTTGATTTTTCCGGGCATGGGCGCTCGCCGGGCACCCTGACCTTTGACAACGCCAGTACCGACCGCCTGGCCCGCCAGGCACTTTCCGCGCTGGAGGAATACAGCCGCCTTTCCGGTCTGCGGCCTGACCAGGTCTTCGTGCTGGGTCACAGCCTAGGGGCGCGCGTGGCTTTACAATCCGCCACCCTCAACCCGTCTCCTGTGGCCGGGCTGGTGCTGCTGGGCACCCAGGTCAACCTTTCCACCAATGTCCAATCGGAATTTTTTACCGGTACCTCGGATGGTGACCTGCCCTGGGTGCAAGCGCTGGGGCCGCAGAACCCGCCTGTGCCCATTTTACTGGTCAGCGGCACCTGGGATGACATCCTCACCCCGGCTGCGGCCGAACAACTGTTTAGCCGCTTAACGGCCTCCAATTATCAGCAAGCGGAAGGGGTTTTTCAATCCGATGGGGAAGGCGCACCCCGCCAGCAGTGGATTCTGCCGGGGCTGGTGCATAACTACGAACCCTTCTCGCCGCGCGTCCTGCAGACCCTCCAGCAATGGCTGACCGGGCGCACCGGCACGGTCTTCCCCGGCCCGGGGCCTGCCCGGCTGCGGGTGGTGACCTGGATTGCAGCCCTGGCTGCCATGTTGTTGGGATTGTGGAGCGCCAATAGATGGTGGATACAAACCCACCCCGGGCAAAGCACCCCGCCACCGATTGCCATCACCCATCTTCGGCGCTTCCTGTGGGGGAAAATGTGGCTCTGGCTGGCAGCACTGCCGGTGGCAGCCGTGCTCGGCAGCCTGTTTTTCGTTCTGCCGGTGGGAAAACCCGTCTTCAACCTGATCTACGTCGGCTTTATCGGTGGATATGGTTTGCTGCTCTTCGTGCTTTACCGCCGGGGAAAAATGCCGGGAGTGCATGGTAAGTTGAACCTGGCTGCCCGCGCTCCGGCTGCGCTTCCTGCGGCGCGCAAAGATGTCCGGCATCTGCTGGCTGTGCTGGTGATAAGCGCGGCGATGCTCATCCTGACGGGCGCCTACGCCCGCAGCGGCTGGTTCTACACCTTTCCATTGAATATCCGTTTGCTCTGGCTGGTCATCTTCACCCCCTTCACTGCGCTTGGGTTCTGGATCGGACTCCAGGAGGCGCGCATGCTGCCAGCAGCCGGCTCTTCCCGCCTGCTGGTGAACCTGATCGGCCTGCTGCCGTTCTTCCTCTACACCCTTCTCATGGCGGTGATTGGTTCGCTTTCCGGCATGATCGGCGGTTTGCAAGGGCTGCTGATCCTCTGGCTGGTGCTGCTCTTCGGCAGCCTGATCCAATCGGTGGGGCGCCGGCCCTGGCTGACGGCGTTTTGCATGGCAGTACTGCTCTACTGGTTGATTCTGCCGCAGGGCGTATTGTTTGGCTAATCCCGGATGCAGCGCCGGGCATTCGCCCGCTCCACAGGCTGGAACGGGCGGCCAGATCCATGGAAGGCCATTGTTTCAAGAACGATTTACAGGAGAAAATGATGAACGATACCCCCGCACCATCCCGCTATCAAGTGATGCGCTACAATCGCTGCGGTCGCAGCGGCTTGAAATTACCCGCCATCTCACTCGGCCTGTGGCACAACTTCGGCGGGGTGGATGTGTACGCCAACAGCCGCACCATGCTCTTGCGCGCCTTTGACCTGGGCATCACCCACTTTGACCTGGCCAACAACTACGGCCCGCCGCCCGGTTCCGCCGAGGAGACTTTCGGCCAGGTGCTGGAAAAAGACCTCAAACCCTACCGGGATGAATTGGTGATTTCTTCCAAAGCGGGATATACCATGTGGGATGGTCCCTATGGGGATTGGGGCTCGCGCAAGTACCTGGTCTCCAGCCTGGATCAGAGCCTGAAGCGCATGGGCCTGGCCTATGTGGACATCTTCTACCATCACCGCCCCGACCCGGAAACCCCGCTGGAGGAGACGATGCAGGCGCTGGATTACGTGGTGCGCTCCGGGCGCGCCCTGTACGCCGGCATCTCCAATTACCCTCCGGAGAAGGCCCGCCAGGCGGCCCAAATTTTGCGCCAGCTCGGCACGCCCTGCCTGATTCACCAGCCTGCGTATAGCATGTTCAACCGCTGGGTGGAGGATGGCCTGCTGGACGTGTTGAAGGAGGAAGGCATCGGTTGCATTGCGTTCTCTCCGCTTGCCCAGGGCTTGCTGACCGATAAATACCTGGGGGGCATTCCAGAGGATTCCCGCGCCGCCAAACCGCACGGCTTCCTGCGGCCCGCCAGCATCACTCCCGAAAAACTGGCCCGGGTGGAAAAACTCAACCAACTGGCCAAATCCCGCGGCCAAACCCTGGCGCAGATGGCCCTGGCCTGGGTGCTGCGCCACGAAACCATGACCTCGGTCTTGATCGGCGCCAGCAAGACCAGCCAGATCGAAGATGCCGTGGGTGCGTTACAGCGCCTCGATTTTTCGGCAGAGGAATTACAGGAGATCAACCGCATCCTGGGGTGATGTTTTGCCCCCGGCACCCGGGAAATTAAAGGCCGAAACGGCAAAAGTCAGTCAATCCACCGGCGGACCAGCTCTTCCAGCCGCTTATCATCTGGCTCCACCTCCCCGGGGGCATTGATCTCTGCCAGCCAGCGGTCTGCCCGCTTGCGCATCTCGTGTTCGGTTGCCGAATGCGCCAGGGCGGCTTGATAGAACTCCCGCGCCTGATCGGTTTTGTTCTGCAACTGGCAGCAGCGCCCGGCATTGATGACAAAACGCGGCAATTGGTCATAAGCCTGGCGCTCCCAGGCGGTGCGGATGGCTTGCATCAGGTAATTGAGGGCCAGATCATATTGCCCCAGGCCGAGGTATGCCTCCCCCAGGTTATTCTGGCAGACAATGATCGTCCAATCCTCTTCAATTTCCAGGGCGATCTGCAGCGCCTGGTTGGAGTAGGCAATGGCCCGCTCAAACTCCCCTTGCACCACCGCCAGCTCCCCCAGGTTGTTCAAAGCCAGACTTTCCCCATCCAGATCACCGATTTCGCGGCAGATGCGCAGGCTTTCTTCAAAGGTGTTGTTGGCGGCCGCGTACTGCTGGTTCAACAGGTACACGCTGGCCAAATTATTAAGCAGGATGGCCTGGTAATATAAATCCTCCAGATCGCGCGCCAGGGCCAGGCTCTCGCAAAACAAGGCTTCGGCTTCGGCATAATTTCCTTCGCTGCAGGCGATATCTCCCAGCAAGTTAAGTGGCGCCATCAGGCGCCGGCGGTCATCCGTCTGTTTCCCCACCCGCACTGCTTCCAACAGCAAGCGCCTGGATTCCTGAATTTTCCCCAGGCGGTTCTGGATCAGCCCGTGCAGATACAGGGCGCGGGTTTCCCCCAGGGCATCCCCCGCCTGTTGAAAGTAAGCCAGGTTTTGTTGGGCACAGGCCAGGGCTTTTTCAAAATCCTTGGAGCGCAGGTACATCCCGCCCAGGCTGATGCGGGCAAAGGCCAGTTCCTGCGGGATAACATGCTGCAGAAAGATCTCCTGCGCCTGTTCCAGCGTCTCCAGGGCCAGGGTATTTTGCCGGGCATAGTAGGCCAGGGAACCCACCCGCGCCAGCAGTGTGCCCAGGAGCGGCTCATCGCAGGGGGTTGGGTTCGCTTTCAACAGGGCGATTGCCGGAAGGAAGAGGTCAATGCCTTCGGAAAACCGGCTGCGGATGTTGAAGAAATGATACAAAGATTCCAGGCTGGCTGCCACCCCCTCCCATTGACGGTTCTCGATCAGCCATTGCCAGGCCTGGCGGCAATTGCCAATTTGGGATTGAATAACCGCCAGGGATTGCTTCTGCTCCGATCCTTGCACGAGCGGCTTTTGCCCTGCCAGAAAAGAGACGAAGAAACGGGCATGCCGGGCTTGCATCCCCGGCAGGAGACCGGATGCAGCAAGTTTTTCCCGCCCAAACTGGCGGATGGCTTCGTGCATGCGGTACGATCCTCCCGGCTCCAAGATCAACAGGGAACGGTTGACCAGTTGGGTGAGTTGAGCGGCTTCGGCCCCGGAAACCTGGCGGGCGGCATCCGCCTCGAAACTGCCGGGGAAGATGGCCAACTGGCAGAAAGTTTCCTGTTCGCCAGGGGATAGCCCTTGCCACGAGACTTCAAACACCGTCCACAGGCTGCGGTGGCGCGGATCCGCGTTGCTGGCATACGTAGAGAGTGAATTCAGGCGCGTGGAAATGCTCTCCGCAATGGCGCTGCAAGGTTGAGCCCAGACCTGTGCGGCTGCCAGTTCCACTCCCAGCGGCAGGCCCTCCAACATCTGGCAAATTTGGATGACCGCAGGCAGAGAGGCGGGGGTAAAGGCAAATGCCGGTTCCACCTGGCAGGCGCGCCGCTGGAACAACTCCAGGGCGTCATAATCCGCCGCGCTTTGCAGGCTAATTAGGCGGTTTGCCGCCGGAACGCCCAGGCCGCTAACCGGGTAAACCCACTCCTCCTGCAGCATCAGCCGTACCCGCGAGGTGACGAGCAGCTTGACCCCGGCTGCATTCCCGAGGATTTCCACCAGCGGCAGCGTGCCATCGGGAGCGGCCAAAAGCTGCTCATAGTTATCCAGCACCAGCAGTAATTGCTTGTGGTGCAGGTAGTCAATCACCCGTGCCTGCGGGTCGCCCTGCTCGGCGAGCACCAGGCGCAGCGCATCGGCGATGCTGGTATAGGTCTGGCGGCTGCTGGAAGCCCCCGCCAGCGGGACGTAAAAAACACCATCCGCTACGGCCCCCATCTGCTGACGGGCGGCTTCCAGTGCCAGGCGTGTTTTACCAACTCCGCCCGGGCCGAAGAGCGTCACCAGGCGGCAATCTGGTTTTGCCAGCAGGCTGGCAACCTCATCCATTTCCTGTTCCCGGCCCACAAAAGTAGTGGATGAGAGCGGTAAATTGGAAGGCTCGGCTGGGCGGGATAGGGAAATCACCCCCGCTTGGCCGCCAGTGGAGCGAATTTTTTCAAATAAGGCCACGGTCTCGCCCGCCGGTTCGATGCCCAATTCTTCCTGCAGGGTGCGGCGCAGAAGGCGAAACTGGTTCAAGGCTGCGCCAGGCTGTCCATCCAGTACCAGCAAGCGCATCAATTGCAGGTGTGCCGCTTCATCCCAGGGGGAGAGTTCGATGATTTGTTGGGCAGCCAGGCGGGCCTGGTGGAATTCCCCCCGCCGTTCATATACCTGTGCCAGCAGACCCAGCCCTTCCACAGCCAATTGGTCCAGTTCCTCCCGCACCAGCAATTGCCATTCATTAAATAGCAAATCCCCCTTCAAATCAAAATGAGCCAGAAAGGACCCCCGGCGGATTTTCAGCGCCTTCGCCAGTTGGCGCACGTTCAACCACCGGCCCTGTCCGGGCGGTCGGGATGAGTTAAGCTCCGCCAGCCCGGAGCGGAAGGCGTGTACATCCACCCACACCCCACGGGCCGGATTCAACTGCACCAGATCCCGCTCGATCTGCAAGACAGGATTGGAAGAAGACGCATCTCCCAGGGTTTTGCGCAGGCTGGAAATGGTTTGCCGCAGGCTGTGCAGGGCTTGCTCCTCGGATTGATCCGACCACAGCAAGCCCGCCAGGTGTGAGCGGTTGTGAGGGCGGGAATTCTCCACCGCCAGGTACACCAGCAGTGCCCGTGCCTTGTCCGTATCAAAGCGGTTGATGATTTGACCATCTTGTTCAATTTGCAGGTGATGGAAACAGGTCAGGCGCAAGGTCGGCATGGATGAACTCTCCCATCCTTAATTATAGCGGAGACCATCCTTTTGACGTTTTTTTGACAAGGTTTTTGTAAACTCACGCTAATGAGACCCAATTATCGTTCCTTCCTGCTGCGGATTTGGAAAACTGGCGATAGCGAGTCGCCGGGCTGGGCCGCCTCGCTGGAGGACCCGCACACCCACCAGGTATTCACCTTTACCAGCCTGGAGGCCGTGGGCGAGTATCTCCAACAAATCAGCCATTTACCAGCTTCAGATTCCGAACCCAACCAGGGCTGGGAGCGAAAGCCACCCTCAATTTATCCTCCCGAAGAATAAGAAAGA
>CALESS010000488.1 GCA_937907495.1 uncultured Anaerolineaceae bacterium | reverse complement strand
GAAACCTGGTGGATGGAGCAGCATTTTGCCATCGGGTGCTCCGGCAACGCGGCAAAGATTACAACCATCAAACCGTCGGCCAAATCTTCATCAACAGCCAGGCTATCGGCGGCTCCGAAGCCGTGGGGATGTTGATTGCCTGGGCTTTTAATCGCATCGGAATCCACTGCCGCCTGGCCGCCCCGGCGCATGTCAATGTACATGCCGGGGGATTGGAAACGATCAATCATTGGCTGCTGGAGCGCGGACTGGAACCGGCCAGCACTGCCGAGTATGGCATGGTGAACTATGCTCTCTACAACCAGCACGTGGATACTTCGCAGCTGGAAAACCTGGCCGAACCGCTGAAGGATTGGCTGTCTAAAGAGGATCCGGATTGGCTGCTGGCATCCGCCATCATCCCGGAGCCAGCCGTGGCCGCCGCCCCCGACCAGATTTGTTTCATGTCCATGTTCTCCCCGTGGGATTACCCATTGCACCGCCTGCCATTCCTGCGGGATTTCGTGGACGGCAGCTTTTCCGATACGGCCTGGGCAGCCAGCCTATGGTCTGCCTGGTTGCAACCGCCATTTGGAGTGGTGCGTTCCCTGGTGGAGCCAGACCGCTTCCAGCAATTCAACCGCGAGCTGGCCGAAGAGCCGATTCAGATTGCGGTTATCGGCGCCTTGCAGCCTCGCAAGCGCCAGCGTGAAGCCATTCTGGCGGTCCGCAAACTTTTGCAAAAAGGCTATTCGCTGGAAGTGAACTTCTATGGTTATGAATTTGCCGGTTTCACCGAGTACATCGAGGGCTTGCGCACCCTGGCCCAGGAGCCGGATTTGGCCGGGCACATTCACATCCATGGTTTTGTCGAAAACATGGACGACATTCTCGCCAACAACCACCTGGTTTTCAGCGCCTCCGGTGATGAGAGTTTGCCGAATTCCCTGCTGCAAGCCATGGCAGCGGGGCTGATTCCGGTGGCAGCCCCGGCCGGCGGGATTGCTGAAGCCATCGAAGATGGCGTGACGGGTTTCTTGTGCGCGGGATTTTCGATCAATGATCTGGCCGCTGCCCTGGAACGGGCGATCCTGGCTCGTCCCCGCTGGCCGCAGTTGGCCAGCCGCGCCCGGCGCTGGGTTGCCGATCACTGCTCCGAACAGGTCTTCGTCAGCGACTTATTGGGGATGATGCTGCAAGCTGCTGAGATATGGTCTGCCCCTGGCTCCAATTTCTTCTCCGGAACCCCCATGATGCCCGAAGCACTCCAACCGGTTACCGATCCCGAAGTCAGCCGCAAATTTCTTTCGTTGGATGAGGAGGAGCGGCTGCGTCCCGGACCCCAGCTCAACCCGGCGCCTCTCATTTTCCCACTCCAGGCGGAAAAAGATGGCTGGTGCGGCGTGCGGGTGCGGTTTGGTTCTTATTTTCGCCAACCCGCTGGCAGCCTGCTGGTGGAAATCCGCCGTAAGAACAGTCCGCACGTTTTGCGCTCCATAACCGTAGACCTTAGCCGGGTGCATGATAATGAATGGCTGGAACTGTTATTTTCCCCCATTCGACGCTCGCTGGGGCAAAACTTCGAAGTCAACATCTCGGCGGAAATTACCAGCGGCCGCCTGGTCGTCTACGAAGTCCTGCCTGACCCTCTGCCGGTGCAACTGGCGGTATTGCGTGCCGGGCAGGTCAGCCGCCGTTACCTGAAAGCCCGGCTGCCCCTGCGCCGGAACGGGCTGGCGATCTTGCCGGTTTATTGTCGGGAGGATGCTCATGACTGAACCAGAACGCATCACTCTACCGCGGGTGCTGGCCGTGCTGGAAAGTTTCCACACCTCGGCGGAAATTTATATCTTGCGGCCGTTACGCGCCCTGGCACAACAGGGCAAAATTCAGTTTGAGGCGCGCATGGAAAAAGAGGTTTCCCTGAGCCGCCTGGCCTGGGCAGACCTGGTGGTTTATGGCCGCAACGTAACCGCTGAAAGCCACCCGCTCTTTGAAGAGGTGATCAGCCGCGGCCTTCCGTGCGTCTATGTGTTGGATGACAACTTCTGGGATCTGCCAGCGGAATTGGAACTGGACCAGGTTTATCGCAAAGCGGAGCAACTGCGCCAGTTGGAACGCTATGTGCGCTTTGCCAACCGGGTCAAAGTTTTCAGCCCCTTCCTTGCGGAAAAGGTGCGCCATTTGAACCCGGCAGTGTTACTGAGTACCCCCTGTATTGATTTCTCTCTGCTTCCGGCAGAAGCAGCCCCGCGTGATCCGTCTCTGGTCAAAATCACTTACGTCACCGCCCGCGGCACCAAGGACCCTTTCCTCCCCCTGTTTGCTGCGGAGTTGAGAGCCGTATTGCAAAAATATCCGCAGCAGATAGAGTTGAATCTCTTTGGTAGGCTGCCTGCGCCTTTCGCTGATCTGCCCAATGTGCGCTGCCTGCCCCTCAACTGCGATGACCCATCCTTCATCCACCAACTGGGAGGGAGCGGGTTCGATATCGGCCTGGCGCCGATGAGTGAAACACCCTTTAACCTCTCCAAAACCAACACCAAACTAAGAGACTACGGCGCCTGCCGCATTGCGGGAATTTATTCGGATGTGCCAAATTACGCCGATGTGCAGAATGGAGTCACCGGGCTGGTGGTGAAGCAGGAACCTGGCGCCTGGTTTGAAGCCCTGGAACGCCTGGTACTGGACGAAGAGCTGCGTAGCCGGATCCAGGAAAATGCCTACCACTATGTGTATGCCCATTACCGGCAGGAAATTACAGAAGCTGAATGGGCAGAGGAAATCAATGAGTTGAGCGCCCCACGCCGCAGCCTGCTGGTGGAGAAGAACCAGATCCCGGTTGCCCGGCGCCTCCGTTTTGGGTTAGGCAGTTCCCCCACACCTGCCTGGCAGGCAGCCCCCAGCTGGAAGCCCGGGGTAGACGTCGTGTTGGATTTGCAGCAGCCTTTGCCTTTTGCGGAAGATGCCCTGGACGCCATCTTCCTGGATCATCAGTTGGAGGAAGTGGCGGACTTGGAACAAGTGATGGGAGAGATTTACCGCATCAGCCGGGATGGAGCCAGCGTTTCCGTGACATCCGCCTTTGCCCGCAATGATGCCAGTGAAGCCAATCCCCGAATGCAGCAGAAAATTACCGGGCAAACCGCACGCTACTGGACGGCTGCCAAAAACCCCATGGTTTATCCACCGGAAGCAGGCTTGCCGGAAGACCTCCCCAACTGGGGTTTGCGCACCGATCATCGCATGGACTTTCGCCCTCTCCGAATTGAATGCTTCCATTCTGCTGAAGTTATGCACTTGCCCGCCGGGAAGCGATGGGAGCAACGCAACCAATGCTGGAATGTCTGCGATACTATTTTCATCCGCTTGCTGGTGGTAAAACCTGCGGGTGCCGAAAACGGAATGAGTGCACGGATGGTGACGATGGAAACGTTTGAACCGCTTGAAATTACCCTGCGCCGCTTGCGCGAGTTGACCGAAACCCAGGTGGTGGAGTTGGAGGCCGGGCAAGCTGCCCGCCAGTCGGCAGAAGCCGGCCTTCAAGCAGCCCAAGAAACCACCGCTCGCTTACAGGGCGTGGTGGAAGCCGAGCAGCATGCACTTCAGGCGGAAAGGGCGAACCATTTCACGGAGATGGCGAAGCTCCAGGCGAGCCTGCAATGGCTGGAAGAAAAAGCTGCGGCTTTACAGGCCGAGAACCAATCTCTCGCGGAGCAACTTCTCCGGGCGGAAGAAGCCCAAAACGAACTGAACATTCAGCACCTGGCAGCCTTGAAATCCCAAATCTCCTCCGCGAGGGAAGAATTACAGGCGGTTGAAATCAGCCGGGCTCAACAAGCTGCCGGTTATGAACAAACCGTGGCAGAATATCGGCGGATTGGGCAGAATGTGGCTTTACAACTGGACGAACAACGCCGCCGGTTCGTTTATCGCCTGATTTCCCGCCTGAGGGATCGCTCTAATTTATTGCCCAACCTGCCACCGGGATTGCAGCAACTGGTGGATGATTCCTACCTCTTCAACCGAAACCTCACGGGGTACCTGCTGCAACCCGGCAGCAGTCTGCATGCCGTGCCGTTCATACCTTATCACATCAGCCCCGGACGGGCTGGCTGGCGTGGGGTGATCCTGGCGGGTGTGCTGGATATGCCACTGACGGAAGGCTATATCGGGGTGGAAATCGTTTCGCCACAGCAAAAAATTGTGGCTCAAAGCTCCCTTACTGCCCTCCAGATAGCTTCCTACCTGCCCTTAAAGCTGGAGTTCCCCCCTCTGGCAGAATCCGCGGACGGCGAATTTGAACTGCGCGTTTTCGGGCGCGGGCTGGATGCGCCCTTCCGCCTGCTGGAATGGCGTAAATATCGGCTGGGAGGCTTGCTTTCCATCCACCGAAAGCCATTTGAGGGATTGATTTTTTAGGATGATTAAAGGCGCTTCAAAACATTGATGCGGTAGAGAAACCACAGGTTGCTGGCAGTCAGGGTCAGCTTCTTCCACACGCTGGCGGGCGTTTGCTCACGAATCTTTCCGGACATCCGCTTCAACTTACTGCGATACCAACTTCCCGCACTCATTAGCGCAACCGGCTCACTTGCAACAAAAAGCCGGGCTTCGTTCCCTGCAATATCTTTCTTGTCCCCGCTAAGCACCTCATCCATTTGGCTCTGCCACAGGCGAACCAGCGCCTCCTGGCTGAAATTCTCGCGGGCATAATCCAATCCCTGGCGGCTGATTTTGTGGCGCAAATCTACATTTGTCACCAGGCGGGTCAGGGCATCCAACCAGGCAGCAGATGAATTCTGCACCAGCAAGCCGGTTTCACCATCCCGCACGCAGCGAGAGTAGATTTCCACGTCTGAGTAGATCCCTGCAATCTGACTGGCACTATACTCC
>CALESS010000487.1 GCA_937907495.1 uncultured Anaerolineaceae bacterium | reverse complement strand
TTCCTGTCATCGTCATTACCGCCAGAGCCCAACCCATAGATCGCGTTCTCGGCATCCACGTTGCCCGGGTGCAGGAATACATTTGCAAGCCGTTTCGCCCACAGGAATTACTGGACAGCATTGAACGTGTTATGACCGCTGACCGTAGCGATTAGCAGAGGGATTATTTGTCAAACCCCAAAATTCTCATCATCAACACCTCTTCCACGGAAGCTCACCCCCTCCAGGGAATTTTTTGTAAGTCCTTCTTGTGCCGTCTCAAAGGATTAATGTTCCAAAAATCCATCGCACCGGATTTTGGATTGCTTCTCGCGGGGGATGGTGAAAGCCGGCTCAACGCTGCCATCCACATGTTCTTTATGAATTTTGATATCGCCGTTATCTGGTTGGATCACAATTATCAGGTTGTAGATATCCAACTGGCCAAAAAAGGGCACGCCCTATACACCCCCGCTTCTCCCGCCCAATTCACTCTGGAAACAGCCGCAGCCAATCTCTCCTGCTTCCACGTGGGAGATTCCTTACAGGTTTCGTATGTCCCTTAAACGTCTTATTTTCGCTCTTCTCATTTCCCTGATGATTCCCTTGCCGGTACAGGCCCAGGCCCCCACCTATCCCATTTACGTTATTCAACCCGGGGATACCCTGAATGCCGTGGCTATTCTTTTTAGCACCACCACAGATGAAATTATCCAACTCAACAACATCACCAACCCCAACTTCATCTCCGAAGGAACGGAACTTTTCATCCCGGGCCTGCAAGGCATATCCGGCTACCTGGTCAAAACAGCCGTCCCCCTTGGGGAAACCTATTATTCATTGCTCAAACATAGTCCGCTTTCTGCAAGTGATTTAGCGCGCATTAACCGGCTTACAAGTCCCAATGAGGTCTTCTCCGGCGCGCCGCTCATTACCGCCCAATCTTCTGCAGGGACTACCCTCTTGCCTTTCATCTCCATTCAGCCCGGGGTCACCCTCCTGGAAGCGGCTGTCCTCCAGGGGATCTCACCCGCCAGCCTGGTGAACCAGAACACTCTCCAGGGCAGTTGGGATATCGTCAATCACCAGACTCTATATTCCGCCCAGAATGCAGAAGACGCCAGCCTCTTCACCCGGAACTCACCCATTCGAGATATCAACATTTCTCCCTTACCCCTCATGCAAGGAAAAACCATCGTCATAAAGGTCAAGACCAATGAGCCTCTTACTCTCACCGGTTCCTTAAATGACCACGAACTGCATTTTTTCCCCGCCGAGGAAAACGACTATATCGCCCTGCAAGGAATAGACCGCCGGGTAGAGCCCGGCACCACTGTTTTCTCTCTCTCGGCAGCAGATGCCATT
>CALESS010000486.1 GCA_937907495.1 uncultured Anaerolineaceae bacterium | reverse complement strand
CACGCAGATCTCAGTTACGCCGAGATCGAGGGCCACCCGCTGATGCTGGACCTGGCGGCTTCCCCCGGCGGCAAGACCACCCACCTGGCGGCTCGCAGCGGTGAGCGCGGCCTGGTGCTGGCAAACGACTCCTCCGCCGACCGCATCACTGCCTTGCGCCTGGTGCTGCAAACCTGGGGCGCACCGAATACCGCCGTCAGCAACTTTCCAGGCGAGCGCTTTGGCCGCTGGTTCCCGGCAACCTTCGATTACGTCCTGCTGGATGCGCCCTGCTCGATGCAGGGCCTGCGCGCCACGGATGCCCACCCGCTGCGCCCCATCACCCGCCGCGAACAGGGCAGCCTGGCCCGCCGCCAAACCCAACTGCTGGAAAGCGCCCTGCAAGCGGTGAAAAACGGGGGTCAGGTGGTTTATTCCACCTGCACCCTCTCGCCAGAGGAGGATGAAGGCGTGCTGGATGCGCTGCTCAAGCGTTACCCGGATGCCTTGGAAATTATGGAGCTGAAGCTGCCGATCCCCGCTCCGGCTTTGAGCGAGGCGGAAGGGCTGAAGTTTGACCCCCGGGTGGCGAATGCAGCCCGTATCTGGCCGCACCTGTACCACACCGCCGGCTTTTTCGCCGCCCTCTTGCGCAAGGTGGGAGAAATCCCGGCAGATCCATCGCCGCCCCCCTTCCGTCCACTGGAAAAGGCTGGCTTTTTCCCGCTGGAGCGCCGGGATCTGCAAACCCTCGCCACAGAAATGATGCAAGATTATGAACTGGACCTGCCCGGTCTGCTGGATCAGCACAAACTGGCGCTTTACCGGCGCAACCGCCTGCTCTTCGCCTTTCCCGGCTTGTTCCTCGATCGCTTCAGCGATTTCCCCGTGCAGGCTGCCGGGCTGCTATTCGCCGAAGATACTCCGGAAGGAGCGCTGCCCGCGGCGGAGTTCGTCAACCGCTTCTGGTATGAGTTCAAGGCTGGTCGGTTTATTCTGCCGCCTGCTTTGCTGCCCGCCTGGCAGCAGGGTGAAGATGTGGAGATGGACAGTGGGCAGGTAAGCGGGAAAATGGTGGTCGTGCTGGATGAAAGCGGGCACCTGTTGGGGCGCGGCAAGGCTATGCCGCACAGGATCAAAAAACTGGGAGTCCGTTAAGTTACACCCAACAAGCTATTCCTTCCCTCATTCTCCAGCTTACTCTGTATCTGGAACCACCAACTCTACCCCGGCCAGCTTCTCGAGAATGCCCAGCACGGCGCTGTTATCCAGCTCCCCCATACCCACCTGCAGCATCGCATTGAAAAGTTGAGAATCCAGCGCGGCCGAGGGCAGCGGGATGCCGTATTCGCGGGCGGTCTCCAACACGATGTTCAAATCCTTGGCTTGCATATAGGCCTTGAAACCCGGCTGGCGGTTGCCCGCAAACAGGCGCGGCGGCTTGACGTCCAGCGTCCAGCACTGGGCCGCCCCGCCTCGGATCGCCTGCACCACCTTCACCGGGTCCGCCCCGGACTTCTGGGCAAAGACCAGCAGTTCCGCCATGGCAACCATCTGGGCAGCCACCATGATCTGGTTGGCAGCCTTTGCAATTTGCCCGGCACCCGCCTCGCCGATGTGGGTGATGGTCTTGCCCATGGCCTGCAGTACCGGTAGAACTTTCTCCAGCGCGGCCGCCGAACCCCCGACCATGACCGTCAGCGTGCCGTTGCGGGCGCCGATATCACCGCCGCTGACCGGCGCATCGAGGGCCTCCACCCCGGCTTCTGCCAGGGCAGCCGCAATCTTGCGGGCGCTAGCCGGCTTTATGGTCGAGTTATCAATCATGATCAGGCCGGGGTGTGCGCCTTCGAGGATGCCCTGCTCACCCAGCGCCACCAATTCCACATCCGGCGAATCTGGCAGGTTGGTGAAAACCACATCCACCTGCGCCGCCACCTCTGCCGGGGAGAAGGCTGCCGTTGCGCCTTCCGCCACCAACTCATCCACAGCCGCCCGGCTGCGGTTATGCACAACCAGCGGATAACCCGCTTTGAGAATATTGCGGGCGATGCTCTTTCCCATCAACCCCAGACCAATGTAACCGATCTTTAACATATCCCTACCTCATTCAAAAGTTTTGAACCACGGAGAAGAAAATTCAGAAACGGAAAACTTCTCTGATTCTGGCATAATTGTAATGCGTTTTGAGGGGTAATCCACCCCGCGGCAGGAAATCTATTTGAGGCATTGCAAACCCTCGAAGCAATGGAAGCATTCTGTCCGTTCCTCTGTCGTTTCGTTTTTTCTCTACCATGAACGATTTTTCAGGCAGGGATGTTTCCTGATACAATACGTACAAACCACCATCCGAGGCGACCATGGATCGAACCGTCCCCAGCACTGCCAGCGAAGAAATCGAACTTTACCTGCGCACCATTTACTCCCTGCTGCGTTCCACCACCGAGGTGCAAATCCGCACCCTGGAGGAGACGCACGCCGGGATGAACTCCTCATTGCACCCGGATGCCCGCAAAGAAACGCCGGACACCTCGGCGTTCATCTACTCGCTGCTGCGCCTGCCAGACGAGATGTTTTCGGTCAACAAAGTGGTGATGGGCCAATCCACCTCCACCTTCATCCGCCACGGTTATGAGGATGTGGAATCCTGGCCGGAGGGGGCCGCCCGCGCCCGCCGCCGCCGCTGCCTGTTCAACGGCAAAGATACCCTGGCCTGCTTCATCGCCAGCCGCTCGGATATTGATGACCTGGTTCCCACCCTTACGGCCTACCAGATCGAGTGGAATAAGCTGCATTATCTGCTGCAGCGGGTCAACTCCTCCAGCCTGGAGCAGGCCGAGACCAACCCGGCCAATTTCCGCCAACTGGCGGAGACCCTGGGCATGCCGATCGAAGACCTGGAACGCCTGCGCACCATCTGGGGCAGCCATTTCGGCGAGAACTTGCAAAAGATCGCCAGCCGCACCAGCAACCTGCGCCTGCACCTGCTCAGCAGTTCGCTCAGCGAGTACTGGCGGGCTACCCGCACCTGGTGGGATAATATCGAACAATACACGCCGGATATCCTTGAACGGCCGGTGTACTTTGTCTCCAGCAACCCCCACAGCCTGCCCAACCTGTTCTCCGGCTACGCCCTGCGGATGAAGGACGAGCTGATCTCCTTTGTGGAATCGGGGCAACATGCAGACCTGCTGGAAGAATGGCGGCAGATTCAAACCA
>CALESS010000485.1 GCA_937907495.1 uncultured Anaerolineaceae bacterium | reverse complement strand
CATCTGGCGCTCACTGAGCGGAACAGTGCCGTAAAGATGCCCGTATTCCTCATCCAAAAGGTGGAAGATATCCATGGAAATCTTCAATAACTCCCGCTTGTTTTTTATCTTCAACAGGCGCAGCTTGAGGCGGCGCATCACCAGCTCGCAGGCGCGCTCAACCTTCTCATTCGGTTCGGCAGGCAGGCTGATCTGGTATTCCACCCAATCCACGTCCTTGGTATATCCCAACCGTTCCAGGTGGGCCGGGTAGTAGGGGAAATTGTAGTTGGTGGCCAGGGTGCCCGGCTCCTCAAAGCCTTCAACCAGCATCCCCTCGCGATCCATATCGGTGAAGCCCAGCGGACCGTGCACGGCGGCCAGGCCAAGCTGGCGCGCCCAACCCTCCACCTCGCCCATCAGGGCTTCCACCACGGCCGGGTCATCCACAAAATCCAACCAGCCGAAGCGCAGGTAGGGCTGGCCCCACTTTTCGATGTGCTTATGATTGAGAATGGCTGCCACCCGCCCAACCACCTTGCCATCCCGATAAGCCAGCCAGTATTTGGCCTCGCAATGCTCAAAGGCGAAGTTCTTGTCCTTGCGTAAAGCGTACTGTTCATCCATATAAAGGGAGGGCACATAATACGGGCTGCCCTTATAAAGTGAAAGTGGAAAACCGATAAAGGCTCGCAGCTGCCGGGATGTGGTCACTTCGCGGGTTTCGATGAGCATGAGGGAATGTCCTTCGCCGGGGAATGGGACTATTTTACCTTAATTTTCGCCCTGCCCCGCAGCGGGTCCTTTCCGCCCGGGGGAATTGTAGAGCGCCACGCCTGGTAGTAACACTAAACCTCCTTTCCCAACCTTAACAGTCACTCAAAAGGTTATAAGACCTACCTCGACTCCCATTCCTTCTAAATTGTTGGATATAGATCCAGTCTATCTGTAGGTATTCAATCATTCTGAATAACTTTTGTAGCAGAAAATTCCGAATGGAAAATTGAGGTTAGGGGAAATGATTATCGAAATAAAATCTACCCCGATCAGCCCACGGGTGGTGAAAAAACGTTCCATCTGCCAAATTCACTGAATCGGTTAATAATTGCTGCTAATGCCACCAAAATACAAGACCTAATAAGAGCAGATATCATTCAGCATCAATTCCCTGAAGACCTCTGAATATCTCCTCTGCCTGATGATCCGGAAGCCTACCCTGCGCCAATGGATATGGTTGTGGAGGATCAAATTCTTGAAGATGATTCTTCTTATCCTGCTCCGTAGAAATAAAAAATTCCGAAATCTTATTGATCTCGGAATTTTTAATTTAAGGATGAAGAGATTAGATAAAGATAATCTGGGCGCCTTCGGTCATATCCATGAAATCCGAGGCAGTGACGATATCTTCGACGCCTTCCACAAAATCTGCCTTGGTCAGACCGAACATATCCACCGACATCTTGCAGGCGTACAGGTGCGCGCCAGCATCCACCAGCATTTGCAGGTACTCATCCACTGGCGGGGCGCCCACTTCGGCGATTTTCTTCTTCATGAACCACGAGGTGAAGGCCGTCATGCCGGGGATAATGCCCATCAGGTTGGGGATGCCCAGGGTGCCGGTCGGCAGGCCCATCAGGCGCATCTTCATACTGGTATTGGCCACCGGGGCCAGTTCCAGGTGTTTCTGGCGGTCCTTGGTGATCATATCCATGCCCCAGAAGGTGAAGAAGATGGTCACATCAATGCCATTGCCGAGCGCAGCCCAGCCCATCACCAGCGCCGGGTAGGCCATATCCAGATCACCCTTGCTGCAAATAAATGCGATCTTGCGGGTTTCAGCTTCCATCGAAAAACTCCTCTCGATATTAACGATTTTCAAATGCTCCACGCCCTGGGAGACGCGGCTGCCTTCATCCGATGGCGAGGATGAACGCACCAGCCGCATCGCCTAAACTGGACGAGAAGGCGGAACGGTTGGAATTACACACAGCCTTCGGGCTTGCCCAGGCCGGCGATCTTGGCGACCTTTTTGGCTGGCCCCTTCGGGAACAATGCGAATAATTCCTTGGTGGAAACACCCGTGCCAACCGTGATCTGGCGCAGGGTGGGGGATTTGCCGCTGGCAAGGCCGGTGGCGCGGCAGTAATCAATCACCTTCCAGTGGGCATCGGTCAGGGGGTCAATTCCTTCCTGTTTGGCCAGTTCCACCGCAATTTCCTTGCTCCACTGCTTCGGATCGGTCATGAAGCCTTCGGCGTTCATTGCTACATTGGCGAGAATATCAGACATTTTAATCTCCTTGGGTTGTGTTTTGCAGGTGCAGGTAAGCCACACCGTGGGTTAAATGGGTTAGGGTTTCTTGCCTGCCATGCTGAACTCATTCGGCAGGGGCACTTCGATGCCTTTCAGCATCAGGTTCCAGTACATAAACTTGAAGGCCAGCTTGCCCCAGTGATTGATGGTCGTTTCGCCCAGCAGGTCAAACGGGCCAATACCCGGAACCGGGTACTTGCCCGGCAGGGGTTCCTGCTCATAATCAAAGTCAATCAGGGTGGCTTTGCCAAAGCCCGTTTCGATGTAGCAGAGGGCATGTCCATCATAGCGATGGTTGAGCGGCTTGCCGGCAATGTGATCCATGATGTTCTTGAAGGCAGTGTGAATCTGGAAGTGAATGACCGCCCCGGCCTTGCTGGTGGGCAGGTTGGCGGCATCGCCCATCACAAAAACGTTCGGGTAATCGGCGGATTGCAGGGTGTACTTATCGGTCTTCACAAAGTTCAACTCATCGCCCATGCCGGCCCCGGCAACAAAATCGGCGCCCATGTTCAGCGGCACAGTGACCAGCAGATCGTAGGGGATCTCGCGCTCATCGTAAGAGCTCAGCACATTGCGCGAGGCATCCACCGATCCGGCTGCGTATTCGGCTTCCACAAGGATGTTCTTCTCCTCAAGCATGCGGCCAAAGGCGGCAGCGGCCCGCGGCTTGGTGAAGGCGCCGGGCAGCGGGGTGGCATAGACCAGCTCCACCTTGTTGCGGATGCCCTTGCGGGTGAAGTACCAATCCGCCAGGAAGAGAAACTCCAGGGGGGCCACCGGGCATTTGATCGGCATTTCCACCACGTTGACCACCAGCCGCCCACCCTCAAAACGTTGCAGCACCGGCGCCAGGGCGGCGGCACCTT